>JAQCJL010000008.1 GCA_027593125.1 Pseudomonadota bacterium
CCCCGCCACAATATCTGCCCTCAACGCCGACGCTGGCTAACGCCTTAATAATACGCTGAGGCAGATCAAGGGCCAACAATCTGGCCTTATCGGCCATTATACTCATTGGCTATTTTTATCACCAAAATGATGGGGTACAATCTGGCCATTCTCAAACTGAGCAGGGTGATAGCGGTCGGTGATATCCGCTTTTTCTTTATTGGTAAGCACCAGTAATCCAATAAATACTACTATAAACAGCACTCCTAAAGGCAGAATGATCCTAAAGGCAGAGGTAACCGATGCTTCTTCAATATATTCAGAATCAGCCTCAACTTGCTGTTCCGCCTTTTTTTTCGCATAGCGGTTGGCCATAGTAATGCCAAGCGTGATGCCAATTGCAATGGCAACTAGAATAATTGCTAGCCGAAGCATCTTACCGTCCCTCCATCATCGTGTTTTGTGAGATCATAGCAATTGGGATAGGATTTTGTGCCACTGAACAATAATTTTTGCAGTAGCCCCCCAAATAAATTCCTCATCATGATCGATCACCCAAGTCAGGTAACTTCGCCCTCTATTCTTTATGGGCACTTGTTTGAAATGCCTATCATTCAGAACTTTATCAAGGGGCAGAGGTAAGATAAGTTCAACCTCATCAGGGGCCGGTGTCAGCACAACCCTCGGGTCAACAAAGCCTAACACCGGGGCGATATGAAACTGTTCCGCCGCTACCACACCTGGCAGATACCCCACGGTTTCCACCGCTGATGCGGCAAGGCCGATTTCTTCGTGACTTTCTCGCAAGGCGGCATCACGGACACTCTCACCCGTGTTGATTTTACCCCCAGGAAAACACACTTGCCCCGCATGATCAGAAAGATGTGCAGTTCGCTTGGTTAAGATTAGCTTTGGGCTATGCTCATCCATCACCACTGGCACCAGCACAGACGCCGCTCGCAATCCCTCTGGCGCTGGCTCTGGTTCGGATTGTACTTGTTGGCGCATGACCTCTGCCCATTGGCTTGCTGTTATCAGGGAAATAGGGTCAGTTTTGTTTCTCATGTTTTATTCGCAGCAATGGCTTGTTGGCTCATCAAGCTATGGAACACCCCTGCTGACCATATTCCAAATTGGCCATCATCGGTTTCAACACTCTTTTCCACCAACTGATAATAGACTGAACGATTAATTCGAGCATCCAATCCTTTTCTAATCATCACATAGGGGCGTTCTTCACCCTCATTGTTTCTAATCATCAAGGTGTGATCCGCATCCAAAGTAATTGTATCACCAAGTGAAGTGGTCAATCGGATCACCGCAATATCCTGATGGGTATCTTCTTCCATTTGCGTGACCAAATACGGCGCATCATCAACGGAAATGCTACCCCATTCCGCAGGGGTGACTAGCCCATAATCACCATTGTCAAATCGCGTCAGAATATTGGCGAACATGGCTACCATGCGATCGCGTTGAATCATTTCACCTTCATGAAACCACTGCCCATTGGCATCAATGCGAATATCAAAACGCTGTAGTGGGGTATTTTTCTGATGATGCTCATCACACCAAGAGCGAAGCATGTCTTCGGAAGGGCGACGATCACGCATGTCACGCTACCCCTTCAACATCATAAGAAAAAAGCCAAGAAACCAAATCATAAAAAAATCTTCCTTATTAAGGGTTTATTAATAAGTACCCCTTAGAATAGCCACAAGGCCAAGCAGAGCATCTGATGCCTAAGACACTTAATAACACATCCAATTGGAGCATAGCAAATGTGGTTAAAATCACCGATACAAGACCATTCTGACGCTAAGAAAGTGACTCGGAAAACCTCAGAAACAGAGGACAGAAAGCCTGGCTCAAGCAAAAGTCGAGCAACAACCATTCTCAAAGCCATGAGCAACAGCCAAAGGCTTAAAATCTTGAGCCATTTGATCGATGGGGAAGAGCGTTCCGTCAAGGAATTAGAGACAGTGGTAAAGTCTTTGAGCCAATCCTCATTATCTCAGCATTTAGGCAGGTTACGTCGCGCCAAGATTGTTAAAACCCGGCGCCATTCGCAAATGGTTTTCTATTCCATTCATGACGATACGGTTCGCGACATCATTTCACTGTTATCGGAAAAGTTTAAAAATGATCCTATGCTGAAATAAGTCGCGTCAAGCAATTTGGGCTTAAGGATATAAAGGGTTAGCAACTCTGCTCAAAATATGGGCAAACAGGAATATAAGTTCTTGAGTTTTATGAAAATAGGAGTATGTTTTTAGTCCTGATCTGTAAGTGACTGTAATGTATATTTATCTTCCCATTGCCGAAATCTCAATCAACATCTTCCTGATTTTGGGATTGGGTGGCATGGTTGGTCTGTTATCAGGCATTTTTGGTGTTGGTGGGGGGTTTTTGATGACCCCTTTACTTATTTTCCTTGGTGTACCTGCCCCGGTTGCTGTCGGAACAGAAGCCAATCAAATTGTTGCTTCATCGGTATCTGGCGTGCTTGCCCATTGGCGGCGCGGTAATGTGGATGTCAAAATGGGCATCATCCTGTTGTCTGGCGGTATTGTTGGGTCAACCATTGGTGTCTATATTTTTGCTCTGCTTCGCGAAATTGGCCAGATCGATCTCGCCATTAAATTAAGCTTTATTGTTTTCCTTGGCATTATTGGAAGTCTAATGTTGGTGGAAAGTACGCGCACCATTCTGCGGTCGCGGCGCCCAGGCGGAAAACGCCGCAAACTGCATCAGCATAACTGGCTTCACGGCCTACCCTTCAAAATGCGGTTCCGCAAATCAAAACTTTATATTTCTGCGCTCCTGCCCTTTGGGGTCGGACTGCTTGTTGGCATTCTATCAGCGATTATGGGTGTTGGCGGCGGATTCATTATGGTTCCAGCAATGATCTATGTTTTGGGTATGCCGACCTCTGTTGTGGTGGGAACATCGCTGTTTCAAATTATTTTTGTCACCGCTAACGTCACTTTTCTTCAGTCTGTTCAAACCCAAACGGTTGATGTGGTGCTTGCTGGTCTGCTTTTAATTGGTGGGGTGATAGGGGCACAGTTTGGCACGCGTATCGGCGCTATGCTGCGCGGTGAACAATTACGAGGATTGCTAGCTCTGATCGTTTTAGCAGTATGTCTCAAATTGGTTTGGGATGTCGTAATTACCCCTGAGGATATTTTTTCTCTGGAGCTGTTGCGTTAATGTTTTCCTTGTCATCAAAATCATTTAGACGGTTGGCGGTCATTGTTTTCATTGGATTGACCGCAAGCTTGACTACCTCTGTGGTGGCCCAAGATTTGCTGGTGGCTGATCTTAATGAAAAAGAAGTCGCGATTACCACCGACTTCAATGGCGCTGATCTGTTGCTTTTTGGCACGATTGATCACGAGCTAAATGATGATGTGATTATCATTGTTGAAGGACCACCAAAGAATATCGCTATCCGGCAGAAATCACGGGTGAGCGGAATATGGATAAACACCGAATCCGCAACTCTAGAAACGATTCCAAGTTTTTATCAAATCTCATCAACCAGACCTCTTAATGTGATTGCGTCTACTAAAACCCTAAAAGAGTTGGGGCTAGGTCTTGATAATATTCCTTTTGATTTGATTGAAGGCAGTACCATTTCAGGGGATGACCCTCAAGTCTGGAAAGCTGCCCTGATACGAAATATGGAAAATGAAGGGCTATGGAATGAAAACAGCGATATTAAGGTAAGAAAGAAAATCCTTTTCCGCTCTAACATTCATTTGCCAGCCAATATTTTGCCTGGGGAATATCATGTTCGCATTCTGCATTTCCGTTCCGGACAGCTTTTCAACGAAACGTATTCTCTGATCAATGTTCAGAAAAAAGGCTTAAGCGCACAAATTTATCAGTTCGCTCATAATTATCCCCCTGCCTATGGAATGTTTGCTATAATTTTTGCAGTATTTATGGGCTGGGGTGCGGCTAGAGTTTTCAGAAGGTAATCATGGCTAATAGCAAAAAGACAACACCCAAAAAAGGCAATGACAAACGCCGAGTATTCCTTGTCGTGGTCGATGAAAGTAGTGAGTTTCATCAGGCGCTGTATTTCGCCTGCAAACGGGCTTTATCTGTTAACGGACGGGTGGCATTGCTTCGGTGCGTTAGCCCAGCTGAGTTCCAGCACTGGATTGGTGTTGGAGAATTAATGGTAGAAGAAGCGCGGGAAGAAGCTGAAAAATTATTGCGCGCCAACAGCGAATGGGTCAATCAAATCACCGGCGAATACCCTATTGTGCATCTGCGCGAAGGCGATCCCAAGACGGAGGTCATTAATCTGATCAACGAAGAGCCTGAGATTTCTGTTTTGGTACTTGGCGCCAACACACAGGATGAAAACACAGGTCCACTAATCTCATTCTTGACCACGCGAGGGGCGTCCCAGTGCCGGGTGCCGATCACCATTGTCCCCGGCAATCTTAGTGACGAAGATCTCGATAAGGTGACGTAAGCTGCCTTTTCCAAGTTTCTGTTTTCACACGCTCTCAAAATAGAGATAATCCCTCGCCTCTTTAGAGGCTGGCGCCTCAAAGAAATCAGATATCTCTTGTTCTGCCAGAACCCGCCCTTGATCCATAAAAACCACTCGGCTTGCCAAACGCCGCAATTGGGCCAGATTATGCGTCACCCATAACACCGGCAAACCATCTTTCGCTTTTGACTTCACAATCGCCTCAATCATTCGGGTGGATTGGGGATCAAGATTGCTGGTTGCCTCATCACATAGCAAAACCCCAGGATCTGCGATCAAAACACGCGCTAATGCCATGCGCTGTTGTTCACCTGATGATAAGGTTCTGGCATCTTGGTGTCTGAGGGCATAAAGGTTTACTAACGCCAAACCTTCTTCAATACGTGCCTTGCGTTCATGAGCGGCCACCCCTTGTGCTGCAAGAACATAATCACAGTTTCCATAAATGCTACGGCGCATAATCACTGGTTTCTGCATCATCAATCCAATACGAAGAGGTGATGGCGCCATCCCCCCCATGCCAGTCATGCGCACTTCGCCAGCATCTGGTGTAATCAGTCCGGCCATAAGCGATATCAGCGTAGTTTTGCCACTTCCATTCGCCCCAACCAGCCCACAAATGCCAGTATTGCCCACATTTAGGTTTACCCCATTAATAATAGGATGATCCTGACGAATAAGGGATAAATTGAGCCCTTCAAGCATAAGATGCGGCACCTTAATCATGTTGTGCTCGCCTTCCTAACGTCACTACCAGCGCGTTAATCATTAATGTCATAAACAGCAAAACCACACCCAGCGACAATGCCGTGGCAAGATTGCCACGAGAAGTTTCCAACGTGATTGAAGTCGTCATAACGCGGGTAAAGTGATTGATATTTCCGCCAACGATCATAACAGCGCCCACCTCTGCCATAGCACGCCCAAGCCCGGCCAGTAACGCAGTGAGCAAATCCACCCATCCATCCTTGATCAGGGTCATCATGCGCTTTCTTGGCGGTAATCCCAACATGATAAAAAGTGGTTGGTAATCCGCGTGCATCCGGGCTAAGGCTTGCCTACTTAACGCCGTGATAATCGGCGTCACCAGAATCATCTGGGCAACTATCATCGCCGTGGGTGTATAGAGCAATTCAAGCACGCCTAGAGGCCCAGAGCGTGAAATCATCATATACACAAACAACCCCACCACCACCGGCGGCAGTCCCATAAGGGTATTAATAAGGGCAACAAGGGCCGAATGCCCTCGAAATTTGGTGGTTGCTAAAAGCGCGCCCAAAGGCAACCCAATCGCAGCAGCAAGCCCAACCGCGGTTAAATTGACTTTCAGCGACAAAAAGATGACCTCATAGAGATCTGCGTCACCTGTAGCCAGCAGGACAAAGGCCTGTTTTATAGCAATCAGCAATTCCATAACTAAAAATCTTGATAAAATATCATTTTTATTAAAACCAGCAAAACATTGAAAAAACCCATTTTTGGTGTTTGGTGGCGTCATCCAAGCCTAAAGTTAGATCATTTCTACAAAAATGACCTCTCATTTTTAGGTTTTGGTATTAAAATGCCTTTTGTGAGCAAAAACCACTCTTATAAAACATCAGAGTTTTTATAAAAAACGACTTTACGCTTTCTTTTTATCATTGTTTAATGAACATTAAGTTATCAAAAACTTAACCTACAATTTAACAAGATTGTGAATATGGAGGAAAAATGAGTAATTCAAGAAATCCTAAACACGATATTTCATCAGAGGTATCGGACAAGGAAACCCAAATTAAGGCGAAGAAACTTCAGGAGAGCTTTATCTCTGGAAAGATTAGCCGCCGTAATTTTGTATCTACATCTGTTGCTATTGGTGTGTCCCTTGCTGGTGCGACTGCTGTCGTTAATCAGGTTGAGGCTGCCACCCCAAAAAGTGGTGGTCGTCTGCGGATGGGTATCACAGGCGGCGCGACTAGTGACATTCTCGATCCAGGTCAGATTCTTGATGCCTATATGATTAACGTATCCATGGGTCAGGTTCGTCCAAATATGACGAAAATTAACCCTGATGGATCTGTTGAAGGTGACTTGTCATCAGGATGGCAAGCCTCTAATGGCGCCAAGACATGGAAGTTTGATGTCCGTCAGGGCGTTGAATTCCACAATGGAAAAACCCTTGATTCAACCGATATCGTGGATTCAATCCGCCACCATATGGGCCCAGATACTAAATCAGGCGGTAGCGGTGTTGTCTCTGGCATTGTTTCCATCAAAGAAGATGGAAAGTATGGCGTAGTTGTTGAGCTAAACGAAGGCAATGGTGACTTACCTATTCTGCTTTCTGACTATCACCTCAATATCTGCCCATCCAAAGGTGATGGCAGCATTGATTGGGAATCCGGCATTGGCGCTGGCCCATACACACTTGAGGAGCATGAGCCAGGTGTCCGGACATTGACAAAGAAATTTGCCAATTACTGGAACTCAGGCAACGATTCTCATTTTGATGAAGTGGAAACCCTTGGGATTAATGACCCGACTGCTCGTCTGGCCGCTTTGTCAACTGGTGCTGTGGACGCAATTAACAACGTTCCTGCTAAAACCGCTTCGCGTTTGAAGTCCATGGTCAATGTTAAGACCCTGATTTCAACGGGCAACAAGCAGTGCACCATGCCAATGCTTTGTGACGTAGCGCCTTTTGATGATCAGAATGTGCGTAATGCGATAAAGCACATCATTAATCGTCAGGAACTGCTGGACAAAATCTTCTTTGGTTATGGTCAGCTTGGTAACGATAACCCTATTGGGCCTGCTAACTATTTCCGGGCTAACACAGATGAATTGCCACAGCGAGAGTATGATCCTGAGCAGGCAAAATACTTCCTCAAGCAAGCTGGCTTGAGCAGCTTGTCTGTGAAGTTCCATGCCGCTGATACGGGCTTTACTGGTGCGGTTGATGCTGGTGCCCTGATGCGCGAATCCGCAAAAGCCGCAGGCATTGACATTGAAGTCGTGCGTGAGCCAAACGACGGTTACTGGTCAAATGTTTGGATGGTTAAGCCTTGGTCTGCTTGTTATTGGAGTGGACGTCCTACCGAAGACTGGATCTTCTCACAGATCTATTATTCAAAGGCGGATTGGAACGATACCCATTGGAACAACAGCAGCTTTGATAAGCTTCTGGTTGAGGCTCGGTCCGAAACAGATGAAGCAAAGCGTCGTGATAAATATGTGGAAATGCAGCGCATTGTCCATAACGATGGCGGCCTTGCATTGCCTGTGTTCCTCAGTGAGATCATGGGTTATCGCACAAACATCTCTGTTCCTGATCAGATTGCTAACAACTGGGAGCTCGATGGTCACCTTGCAGCCCGCCGTTGGTGGACCGCATAAGTGTGATCGGATAACACATCATACAAGTGGAAAGCCATGTTTCGTGGCTTTCCATTTCGTTCCATTAATCTTTTCGCAATTTTCATACTTATTATGTGCTGATGAAATTGGTGGATCGTAAATTAGCAACTTCTTGTTAATTTGTGTTTTGAGACGGTAATATAATGCCAAATATCATTTCAATGATTATCAAAAGACTGGGATTAGGGGTACTAACCCTTTTGCTTTTGTCTTTACTTATTTTTCTATCTGTTGAAGCCCTGCCAGGGGATCTGGCAGAAACCATCCTAGGTCAGCAGGCAACGCCAGAAACGGTTGCTGCTATTCGCAAAGATCTTGGGCTTGATCAACCACCCATTACACGTTACCTGAACTGGCTTGGTGGGGTCTTGCAAGGAGATTTTGGCAACTCTCTTGCTTTGAAGAAACCTATCTCTAGCTTAATTGCTCCACGTATTCAAAATACCCTTTTCTTAACTTTATATACCGCCGCAATTGCGGTTCCGTTATCCATAATTCTTGGCCTCGCCGTATCTCTCTTTCGCAATAGTTATTTTGACCGCATTACCAACACCACGGCACTGGCAGCGATTTCCATGCCAGAGTTTTTTGTTGGCTATATCATGATTTATTTCTTTGCCTTGTCTGGTTATTTTCCGTCTATGGCAAATATTAATGCGAATACACCACTGCTAGATAAACTTTATCTCTGTTTCTTACCTGCTTTAACGCTGACCCTTGTGGTTACCGCCCATATGATGCGAATGACCCGCGCCGCCATTATTAATGTGCTGGCCTTGCCTTATATTGAAATGGCGCGCCTCAAAGGGGCAAAGCCTAGCCGCATTATTGTTCGTCATGCGCTTCCAAATGCCATTGCCCCAATTGTGAATGTGGTTGCCCTTAATCTGGCCTATCTGATCACAGGTGTTGTGATTGTTGAGATTGTCTTTGTTTTCCCTGGCTTGGGGCAACTCATGGTTGACGGTGTTAAATTTCGCGATGTCCCAGTGGTCCAGGCCACGGCCCTTATTTTTGCTAGTGCCTATGTTGGGCTGAATTTATTGGCCGATATCATCTCAACCATTTCCAATCCGCGCCTGATGCGCCAGCGATAGAGGTATCAAGGATATGATCTATTTGCAGACTTTGCTTGGTGTGTTGGTATTTATCGGTGTTGGCCTATCAGCGGGATGGGTGTTTCGTGAAATGCTGGTTTTTATAACCAGCCGTAACACTGGTAAATTCCTAAGAACGGCTCCTTTAACCGCGTGTTTTGGGATGCTTGTCATTGCCATCTACATCATTTGTGCGGTATTTGCGCCCTTTATTGCCCCATATGGTGAGGCAGATATTCTATCTGGAGGCTTTGAACCTTGGAGTTCAACCTATATTCTTGGCACGGACAACCTGGGCCGAGATGTGTTTACCCGATTGATTTATGGGGCGCGAAATACCGTTGGCATCGCCTTTCTTATCACGGCGTTGGCGTTCTTATTTGGAACCATACTGGGGATTTTTGCTGCGCTCAAAGGCGGTATTATTGATCAAGGGATGAGCCGCCTCATTGATGTTCTGATGGCTATCCCATCCTTGATTTTCTCGCTTTTGATGCTAACCATTTTTGGTACATCTGTGTTGAGTTTGGTGATTATCATTGCAACAATTGATTCGACCCGTGTCTTCCGTATTGCCCGAGCTGTCTCTTTAAACATTGTTCAATTGGATTATGTTGAGGCGGCAAAACTTCGCGGAGAGAGCACGTCTTATCTGATCCTTAGAGAAATTTTGCCAAATGCCATGGCACCCTTAGCAGCAGAGTTTGGTCTCAGGTTCTGCTTTGTGTTCCTGATGATCTCAGCGCTATCGTTCTTGGGATTAGGGCTTCAGCCTCCTACCGCGGACTGGGGATCAATGGTTAGGGATAATGCCGATCTGATCAGCTTTGGTGATATTACCCCACTCATTCCTGCTGGTGCCATTGCGCTATTGACCATTGCTGTTAATTTCGTTGTGGACTGGCTCTTGCATCGTGCAAGTGGATTAAAGGATTAGGAGACGACCATGCCTGCACGCAAATCCGCCTCATCTTCGTCTTCCGACTTGCTCTTGCATATGAAAAATATTCATATCAAGGGGAAATCTGATGAAAAGTGGATTGATATTATTAATGGCGTTGATCTTGAGCTTAACCGCGGTGAGGTATTGGGATTAATTGGTGAGAGTGGTGCAGGCAAATCAACCCTTGGTCTAGCCGCAATGGGGTTTTGCCGCGACGGTTGTAAAATCACCGATGGCTCTATTCATTTTGATGGCATGGATATGATGTCACTTAGTAAAGATGAACTGCGCCTGTTGCGTGGCCACCGCATTTCCTATGTCGCGCAATCCGCCGCCGCTAGTTTTAATCCTGCCCACAAACTGATTGACCAGTTTTGTGAGGCACCAATGATCCATAATGTGATGTCACGAAGCCAAGCGACAGAATATGCTATTGATCTTTATCACCGTATTAATCTGCCTGATCCTGATCAATTTGGTTTCCGTTATCCACATGAGGTTTCGGGTGGCCAGTTGCAGAGGGCGATGACTGCTATGGCGCTATCCTGTCGCCCTGATCTGATTATATTTGATGAACCCACAACCGCACTCGATGTCACCACCCAGATTGAGGTGCTGGCAGCGATTAAGGATATTGTCAAAGAGTTTAATACTGCCGCGATTTATATTAGCCATGATTTAGCCGTGGTGGCGCAGATGGCAGACCGCATAAAGGTTTTGCTTAAAGGGGATGAGGTGGAACAAGCGGCCACCGATGTTATGCTAAAAAGCCCCTCCGAGGACTACACCAAATCGCTATGGGCAGTCAGGGAATACAATCGAAAAGAGCAAAAAAAACCAGCCAAAACCGAAATGCCGATCATCTCAATTAAGAATGTCACAGCGGGCTATGCCAGCAAGCTTGATGTTCTTAAAGACGTCTCTTTTGATATTTATAAAAAGCGCACGGTTGCAGTAGTTGGCGAGTCTGGCAGCGGCAAATCTACCACCGCCCGTGTGGTCACCGGGCTATTGCAGCCACGCATGGGTTCGGTCTCGTTTGAAGGTGAAACCCTGCCAGCAGGATATCAATCCCGAAGCCGTGATCAGTTGCGCCGCATTCAGATGATCTATCAGATGGCTGACACTGCCCTTAATCCGAAATTGCGTATTCGGGATCTCATCGCACGGCCTGCTAATATGTATCTAGGCCTGAATGGCAAGGCCCTTGAGGAAAGAGTTCGCAATCTGCTTCATATGATTGAGATGGAACCTGATCAGTTTATCGATCGTCTTCCATCTGAATTATCAGGGGGCCAGAAACAGCGTATAGGCATTGCCCGTGCAATCGCTGCAGAACCTAGCATTATTATTTGTGATGAAGTCACCAGTGCCCTTGATCAGCTCGTGGCTGAAGGAATACTGAAACTGCTTGATCGGCTTCAGTCTGAATTAGACCTGTCTTATATGTTTATTACTCATGATCTGGCAACAGTTCGCGCCATCGCAGATGAGGTGGTAGTGATGAAAGACGGCATTGTCGTGGAACAGGGCATTAAATCCAAAATGTTTACACCACCGCATCATCCTTATACAGAATTATTGCTTGGCTCTGTTCCTGAAATGGACCCCAAATGGCTTGACCGTCTGCTGGATGAGCGCGGCAAAGACAATCTTGGTGATGCCGCCATTGCGAAAATGCGCAACCAAGGCCTAACCTAATGCAAAGGCAGACTGATAGCCTAGCATCATATTATCAGCGAAATTGAGACAAGAAATGCGGATTGCGATTGCAGGGTTTCAACATGAAACCAATACCTTTGTCCCCAATCAAACGACGCTTTCTGACTTTGAAATGGCAGATAGCTGGCCGCCTCTCTTACTCGGCAACAAGGTAATTTCATCAACCAAAGGCATGAACCTGCCCATCACTGGTGCTGTCATAGGCGCCCAATCCCACCCTGATGTTGAGATAATTCCGCTGGTCTGGGCTTCGGCAGAACCTGGCGGAATCGTTACCGATCATGCCTTTAATCATATCGTGGATATAATCCTTATTGGCTTAACACAAGCAGATCCGATTGATGCTCTTTATCTTGATTTGCATGGCGCTATGGTAACCCATTCATTTCCTGATGGTGAAGGCGAATTATTAAAGCGCTTACGGCAACATCTGGGGCAGGATATTCCCATCGGCATAAGCCTTGATCTCCACGCAAACGTGACATCACTTATGGTGGACTTATCTGATATCATCACCATTTACCGCACTTATCCTCATCTTGACATGGCTGATACGGGTCGGCGATGTATGGATCACATAATCCAAATCACGCACGATCAGATCAAGACAGGCAGCAAACGCCGCCCATGCAAAAGTTTCCGGCAAATTCCTTTTTTAATCCCTTTGCCTGCCCAATATACCGCTCATGATCCCTGCCTTTCTCTTTACCAAAAGGTGGAAACCCTATCACAAGCCGCCACAGCCAAAGCCGAATGCGCCATGGGTTTTACCGCCGCAGATATTTCTGATTGCGGGGCTTCTATTCTCGCTTATGCCGATGATAAGGCAGAGGCAGAGGCCATGACCAAGCAGCTTTATGATATGATCCTCAGTAATGAGCGTCATTTTGATGGAAAGCTTATGACTGCAGATGATGCTGTCAAACTAGCCATGGAAAGTGACGCCAAGAAACCCTTTATTCTTGCCGATGTTCAGGATAACCCCGGCGCAGGCGGAAGCGGTGATACTATGGGTTTGGTGCGATCAATTTTGGATGCCGGGGCAGAGAAGGCCTTGGTAGGGGTAATTAGTGACCCTGATTTTGCAGCACTTGCCGTTAATGCGGGTATAGGCGGCGTAATTTCTAGCAACCTTGGTGGAAAATCAGGTGTCGTAGGTGACGAGCCTCTTACTGGCAAGTTTGAGGTTATTGCCCTCAGCGATGGCAATTTTTCCTATACTGGGGAAATGTATAAAGGTGGGGTTGCTGAGATTGGCCCATCTTGCCTTGTTGAAGTTGTTGGCGCAAATCATGTACAAATTGTTGTGAGTTCACTTCGCACCCAATGCCTTGATCAGGCCTTTTTCACGCATTTCGGTATAGATTTGCGTGAACCACGGATCATTGCATTAAAAAGTACGGTGCATTTCCGTGCTGATTTTGAACCCCTTAGTCATCAAGTGATCAATGTTATTAGCCCGGGATTCTTTGGCTGTCAGCTAGAACAATTGCCCTACCAACATCTGCGCCATGGATTACGGCTAGGCTCTGACGGCCCCCTATTCAGCAAGCCATAACAGCATATTGGCTTGCTAAAGCTTGCTACCCTTCATTTTTGATGACTTTAAGTTTTAGATCTGGCGGTTAGGTCAGCCCACATCTCTTCAATCCAGCCTTTGATGATCAAGGCCTCTTCCCAGCGGTTGGACATTTCCTGACCATTCCGGTCGGTCATGGCATATTCAGGGGGGCCTAATTCACATAAAAACACGCAATCGCCCTCAGAGTTTCGGGCAAGCCAGCTTTGCAAGCCTTCACGCCACCAACCCTTAAACAAATCCACCCATTTCTGATGTTGTGGGAAATCAAGTTGAAGCTGAATTTGCTGGCGGCTTGCAACGCGACCTTGAAAACTGTCTGATCGCTCCAGAATTCGGGAAATCATTCCCATTTCATGGCGATTCATAGGAAGTTTGAACTCACGATCAACAATGAAATGAGACAGGTCAGCACAAAGCCGCATCTCGGGGATCGCATCAATTAGGCAGAGCGTTGCAAACAAGTCATTTGTGATACAGTTCCGGTGAGTTTCAAATTGAACGGGCATTCCCACCCGATCAGACATCTCCATCCACTCGCGTATCACTGGGATCATTCCATCAACCGAAAGCGGCATCACTTGACCAATGACATCCACGAAGGGTGAGCCAAAATCCTTAGCCATGTTCAAGGTGTCTTCAAGCGAAGCTACCGTTTTGGGAAACGCCACAATCAGTGGCGTTAAGCCATGTTTACGCATGATAGGTTCAACTTCATACGCTTGGGCAACATCGCCTGCACCAAGGTCAATAGCCAGACCATTATACCCGGCCTCGGCTACTTTGGCGCACACCTGTTCGTAGGTGAGAATTGTTCCAGTATCATCATGCGGACGCATGGCCCATAGTGATGTATAGGTTTTTAACGATACGGCCATTATCCCCACCAAAAACAGTTATAGCAATTAGGCTTCAAGTTTGATCTGGCCACCACCTTTTTTGGGAACAACCCAAACTTCGTTTGAAGGGTACTGGCTTTCATCCTTTGACCAGAGTTTTTTGATCACCTCAACCTGAAACTCAATCCAGCCCATGCGATGAACAGGCCCAGCATTAGTTTCGATTTTATTGTTCAGGTCTTTGAGCTTCCAAAACGGAACCGATGGGAAACTATGATGCGCCGTATGGTAAGGCATCTGCCAGCACAGCCAACGCATAAAGAAATTGGTTCGTGTTGAGCGAGTGTTGTTCATGATATCTTTTTCATGGGAAAGACCCAGATGTTCAATTGTATTCTGAAGCTGATGAATAGGTTTAGTAGCAATAATAGGAATGATCCAGAATGTCAGGGCTTCCCAACGCGCAAACCAGATAGATACCCCAGCAATGATGACATAACCCAAAATATGCAGGCGTGATTCGTTAATCACTCTGGACTTTTCCCCGTCATGAATATACGGCTCAATAATAATTCCAGCAGCGCGGCGGATGATCCCATATACTCGGTTACGCCAATAGGTAATCCCTATCATCCACAACAGATACGTTGTCAAAGTATAAGGTTCCCGCACCAACTCACCATCGCCGCTCCAGTCTTGGGTATATCGGTGATGGGAGTAATGCATAATCAGATCATAGTCGCGTGGGAATAACATGAAAAACCCAATTAGACGTCCAAAGGCCTCATTCAGCCATTTTGTTCTAAATACCGTCCAATGAGACAATTCATGCTGGGCAGCGTAAAGAAAGTTAAGCGTTACCCCAAGACAAAACCCGGTGAGCAACACCCACCAAGTTCCCATCATAAGGTAATGCGCATATCCCAAAGCCCCAGCAAGGCTAAGATGGCTTAGCATTTGAAGCCCCCCAGCGAGATCAGAACGTTCATTTAACCAACGCAAATCCTGCGGGGTGAGCACCTTGCGTCTAGAAAATACCTCTTCCATAACACATCCTCATTTGATTATAATCTGGTGTACAAAATGATATTGCCATTAAGACTGGCAGATTAATTCTTTAATTGTGAAATATCCTATCAACCTTGCTTGGTTATGTCCAGAAAGGCAAGAAAAGAATGAAAAAAATGATTTGCGCGGCATACCAGAACAAAGGCAAAGCAAGTGAGGTTCTAAAGATCGTTGAACGCGATATTCCAGAGCCAAAGACAAATGAGGTTCGCGTGCGCCTTGCGGCTTCGGGCATTAATCCATCAGATGTTAAAATGCGCGCTGGCGCAGGCAACAATTCCACCGATATGCCATTTCCCGAAGTTATCCCCCATAGCGATGGGGCAGGTATCCTAGATGCTATCGGTGATGAAAGCCTCGCCATGACTGATATTACTGGTCATAGCATAAGCCTGGGTGGACGTGTCTATCTCTTTAATGCTGGCTGGCAAAGGGCGCATGGCACCGCCGGGGAATATGTCACGCTACCTGCTGATCAAGTGATAGCTTTACCTGATCAAGCAAGTTTTAGCCATGGTGCTTGTCTGGGTATTCCGGCCATGACTGCTGCTCATGCTGTGTTAACGGGGCGCAATGTCAAAGGCGGCTCAATTCTGGTAAGTGGCGGCGGAGGTGCCGTTGGCCGTTACGCCATCCAAATGGCAAAGGCCGCAGGGGCAAAACAAATCATTGCCACAGCTTCAACGCCTCTGAGTATGGCAACAGCGAAAGATGCAGGGGCTGATCATGTTTTCGATTATCAGATGGATAATCTTGAGGTCGCAATCATGGACCATAGTGGCGGCATCGATCATGCTATTGAGCCTGAGTTTGGACGCAACGTCGATATGCTTGCCGCTGTGTTAAAAGAAAGCGCAACCATTACCAGTTATGGCTCGGCGGCAATGATGCGCCCTGAAATCCCTTTCTACCCTTTAATGTTTAAGAATATCACGCTTACCATGATGCTTGTCTATCTCATGGATTATGATGCCAGAAAAACCGTCGCAAAGGCGATTAGGGGCTGGCTTCGTGATGGCGCAATCACAGAACATCTCGCCGCCCTTTTGCCACTCAAGGACATAGCAAAAGGCCACGAAATGGTCGAACAAGGCGGAAAATCCGGTTCCGTCATTCTCAAAATTTCAGATCAACTTTAGGATTTGGGGACAACCATGTCACATCAAACAACACAGCATGTTTTTATTACGGCTGGCGGCTCAGGTATTGGGTTAGCCATGGCATCTGCCTTTCTTAGCCAGGGCGCTAAAGTCGCGGTTACCGATAGCAATGTGGCCATGCTTGAAGATGCAAAATCTCGCCACCCTTCACTGATGACTTTTCAAGCAGATGTGACAAATGAAAGTGAAATGCAAATGGCCTTTGATAAGGTCATGGGTGAATGGGGACGCCTTGATGTCATGATGGCTAACGCTGGAACAGCAGGCCCAACTGCTGCTATTGATGATGTCTCACTAGCCGATTGGCAGCGTTGTCTTGCCGTCAATCTGGATGGATGTTTTCTGGCCTCTAAACTCGCCGCGCCAACCATGCGGAAACAAAAAAGCGGCGTTATTACCCTAACCTCATCGACAGCTGGCCTATGGGGGTATCCTTATCGCTCACCTTATGCCACTGCAAAATGGGGCATTATCGGCTTAATGAAGACCCTAGCCATGGAATTGGGCCCTGATGGAATTCGGGTCAATGCTATCTGCCCGGGTTCGGTTGAAGGTGATCGCATGGATGGGGTCATAGAAAGAGAAGCTGCGACACGCGGCATCACCCCAGAAGAATTACGCCAAGGATACGCGGACTGTGCTTCGCTTCGGCGTTTTGTCACAGCAGAAGATGTCTCAGATATGGCTGTTTTCCTAGCCTCACCGCAAGCGAAATCCATTTCTGGGATGGTCATGTCTGTAGATGGGCATACTGAAAAGGTGACGCTGTAACAACAGCCCCTCACCTCTGATCAAAAATATCAGTTAAATCCCTTAGCCTTAATGCCTTACCCTTTGCCGCGCCAAGGGATAAGGATACTGATCAGTTTGCGCATGATAATATCAAAGAGAAGCCCAAGCAGACCCATGATTAAGATTGTGACCCAAATCAATTCATAATCTGAAACGGTTCTGGCCACATTCTCAATAAAACCGACGCCTGTGGTGCCCGCAAGCATCTCTGCTGCTACCAGAGTCCCCCAACATACGCCAATGGCGATGCGAACCCCGGTAAGAATTTCCGGCAGTGCGTTTGGCAAAATCACATGGCGAAGAATCTGGCGGTTAGAAGCCCCTAGCGAATGGGAAGCTCTGATCTTTGATAATTGTGTTCCTGATGCACCTGTGCGCGCAGATATCACCATGATGGCAAAGGCCACCATAAATAACAGAAAGATCTTTCCATCATCCTGAATGCCAAAGATGGTTAGAATAAGAGGCGCCCATGCCAAAGGTGGAACAGGGCGATAAAGCTCAATCATAGGGTCAAAGAAAGATTTGAAGAACCGTGACACCCCCATATAGATCCCTAGCGGCACCCCTAAAAGAATACCAAAGAACATCGCCACCAGAACTCGGAACAATGAATCCCAAATATGCCCATCTAACATAGGAATACTGCCCAGATAGACTTCACCCTTTGCAAAGGCTAGCAATCGGTCTTTATAGGTTGGAACAAAGCGTCCAGCATCATCATGTTTGCCATAACTGCCCGGCAGAATATCCACCATCCCGTCTGGAACAAAGAAACCCACAACATCTGCCACTGGCAACCACTTAAACCAAAGCAAACGTGTGCCCTTAAATCCGCCACCTTCCTCAAGATTAGGATTGGCAAGCACAGAGAGTTTGGCAACAACATCCGTTGGCTTTGGCAACCAGCGGCTTGAGCCTTGCTCAATACAAATGGTACGGGTTTTAAGAACCCCCTGTCCGGGCATAAAGATCGCATCGATGATCCCAAGGCTACCCTTTGCATCATCCATTTCTTCAATCATAACAGCAACAGCGTCATTCACTTCATCAAGCGTATTAGCAGGAAAAATCATCCCATCATCCAAACGCTTAAAGATGCGTTCAACCGACTTGAGGTAGCTATTACGTGTTTCCGCAATATCTTCACTGGTCACATTATTATTAATATTTTCTTTTACATTGGCAATGTCGGCGCGTGTCAGATCAATCAGACGGCTAGCCTCAGCAGGCATATTTCGCAATGTGAGAAAGGTCTTGGAAATACCAACCACATCTTGGGATATTCCATCAAACATGACCCCACGCGGAGTCATCGGCAACATTGGAATTTCTTCGTTCCCAACACCCCAAGGCGCTTGTGCCAAGGCTTCAGCAGTTGGTTGTAATCCCTCAGGCCCAGCTTGAATACGGCTTGTTAACTGTTGAATATCACCAACCACGATCTGCAGATTGGAACGGGTAGCCGCATCGATACTGCTAGGGTTTGAATAGACCCCAATTAATGCTCTTGTTTGGGCAATAATGGCATAGATTTGTTTTTCTTCAGCAGCAGTAAACGCGCCATTAGGAAAACTGGCCTCAACCTCATCCAGTTGTTCCATATTTCTCACCACTAAATCAGTAGATTTGAAATAGCGTGAACCAATGGGAAGCTGGGCAACAATTGGCGACAATGCCTCATTCACTTTGGCCACTTGGCAGAGCTCATTCGCAGCTCTGGGGAAATAAGCCCTAGCCATGCCCCAAGAATAATAAAACCATAACAGCATGATGGTAGCGATGCCGCAAACGGCCCAATACCATCCGCCTGAGGTGCGTTCAGGGTCACCAAAGACCTGTTCTTTGTCGCGTAACCGCGAAACTTTGACGCCATGATAAATAGACCACAGCAAAGTGACTACAAACACAAAAATCAGGACAGCGGCAATATCCGCTCTGTGATAAGACATCCAATCAAACACCGCCCATAATCTCCTCTTCCATATTCCAGATCATGGTTAGAATTTCTTCTCGCACCTTGGCGAAATCCGTTTTCTGTTTGATATCACGAAGTGATCTAGTCAGCCCTTCCTCTGCAAAATCAAGCTGATATTCTTTATGAATTCGCCCGGGACGCGGCGCCATAACAAACAGCCTTTGCCCTAAGAGCAAGGCTTCTTCAACGGAATGGGTGATGATGATGATCGTTTTTCCCGTTTCTTTCCATAATTCAAGGATCAACGACTGCATCTTTTCCCGGGTAAGCGCATCCAGCGCGCCAAGTGGTTCATCCATAAGAATCAAATCAGGGTCATTAACCAAACAACGGGCCAAGGCCACACGTTGCTGCATTCCCCCTGACAATTGATAGGTAGGGGTATCACCAAATCCGGCCAACCCGACAATATCAAGCCATTTGTTGACCAGTTCTTTTCGTTCAGCTGCAGGCATATTTTTCATGCGCAACCCGAAATCAACATTTTTGCTAACCGTCAGCCATTCAAACAATGCGCCCTGCTGAAACACCATTCCGCGTTCAACGCCGGGGCCATCAATATTCTTCCCCCCCAAAGCCAGTTGCCCTGAGGTAGGATTAAGAAATCCTGCTACCATGTTCAAAAGGGTTGTTTTGCCACATCCCGATGGCCCAAGCACAGACAATAGCTCCCCTTGTTTCAGGGTAAAGTTAATGTTCTTAAGCGCCTCAACCATAGCCCCACTACCAGGGGCGGTAAAAGTCATTGATAGATCTTTGCAAACCAGATCAGACATTGTTTCCATCAATCCACGATATATGAAAAAGGAACAGGGTCAAAAAACAGGGCCTTAATTAGGCCCTGTTTAATGTAAGTATCAGCTTACTGAAGGAATGATCCATCGATAACCACACCCAGGCTACCACTGTAGTTGCTGATATTAGATTTTTCAAAGACTACACCTAGACTTTCTGCAGCCTGACCAGCAATCCCATCATCACCAAAATACGTTGCGATTTGCTCTTCGGCAGTTGGGAAAACAAAACCAGCCATTTGGTTCTTTGTTGTTGCGACGTCCATACCAGCATCAGCGGCAACCTTTGCAATCTGGGCATCAGAACCTGTCCATGCTGCGTTTGCTTCGTGTGTAACTTCAAGGAAAGCACGAACAAGGTCAGGGTTTTCAGTTGCAAATTTTTCTGTTACCGAAACCACATCAAATGACCCAATGCCCGCTTCTGACTTTTCACTTGAGCTCATGATCGGGGTGCCGACTTCGCCAGCAGCCTTAGCAGAAGCACCACCAAAAATGCAGGCCATATCAACAGAACCATCAGACAAAGACACCGCACCATCCGCTGGTGCCTGATCAACAATTGACATCGTTGAGATATCAACATTCAATGCTGCCATTTGCTTACGGAATGAGAAGTCAGCCATGGTGTTCAGTGGAACCGCAACTGTCTTTCCTTCAAGTTCAGAAGCATTAGCAGAAGAAATGCCTAAATCATTGCGCACAAAACAGTCATTGGCTTCATAGATCACAGCGATGGATACCATTTTAAGAGGTGCACCCTGCTGAATCGCAGTAACGAATGGGGCCAGACCTTGCGAATAGGCAATATCAATATCGCCAGCCAGCATCGCTTCTGTCATGGCAACGCCAGTAGAGAAATCTGTCCAATTAACAGGAACACCTAATGCTTCGTCATAGGCTTTGTCCACTTTTGCAATCTGATTTGGTGTTGCCCATTCTAAAAAGAAGGCAACATTCACGCTATCAGCGGCTTGCGCTACGCTAACAGTGCCAAGTGCGGCTGCACCAGCAACTGCACCTGAAATATATTTATGGAATTTTGTCATTATTTTACTCCCTAAGTAACGTATAAGGCGCCGACCTTATCATAATCCAGTTGAACAAAACAAATAAGATTAAACTTTCTTTATTCCGGCTTTTCCTGAATTGAACACGACTTTATGAAACTTCCTTTCTTGCTTCACGTGAATGACAAATTATAAAACGGCTGAGACCATGAGAAAATCCTTTTCAATTGGTTGCAATTATATCATTGTTACGCGATAAGTATTGTCCACTATGCCTTTAGGAGATCGATGATGGACGGGAAATTATATGATAATGATATCTCACAAATTGTTGAGATGGATCGTGCCCATATCTGGCACCATTTGATACAGCATAAACCCTTTGAAACGGGCGAGCCTCGCATCATCGTTGAAGGCAAAGGGATGCGCGTATGGGATCAAAAAGGCAAAGAACATATTGATGCCGTTTCTGGCGGGGTATGGACCGTCAATGTAGGCTATGGTCGCGAAAGCATTGCTAATGCTGTGCGTGATCAGCTGATTAAAATGAATTATTTTGCTGGTTCGGCTGGCTCTATTCCTGGGGCTTTGTTTTCTCAACAATTGCTTGAAAAAATGCCTGGAATGTCACGGGTTTATTATTGCAATTCTGGGTCAGAAGCCAACGAAAAAGCCTTTAAGATGGTGCGCCAGATTGCCCATAAACGCTATGGCGGCAAAAAACACAAAGTGCTCTATCGTGACCGTGATTACCATGGAACGACTATTGCTTGTCTTTCTGCAGGCGGACAGGATGAAAGAAACGCCCAATACGGCCCTTACACACCTGGTTTCGTTCGCGTACCCCATTGTTTAGAATATCGGGCGCAATGGGATCTCACCGGTGAGGCTTATGGTCAACGTGCTGCTGATGCCATCGAAGAAGTGATTCTTGCAGAAGGCCCAGATACTGTTGGCGCGCTTTGCCTTGAGCCTGTGACCGCAGGTGGCGGCGTGATTACCCCACCAGAAGGCTATTGGCAGCGTGTGCAAGAAATCTGCAATAAATACGATATCCTTTTGCATATTGACGAAGTGGTTTGCGGCGTTGGCCGAACAGGAACATGGTTTGGCTATCAGAATTATGATGTTAAGCCTGATTTGGTGACAATGGCCAAAGGCGTTGCCTCCGGATATGCGGCAATTGCTTGTCTTGTGACCACCGAAGAGGTCTTTGATCTGTTTAAAGACAACGCTGATGACCCGATGAATTATTTCCGTGATATTTCCACTTTTGGTGGATGCACCGCGGGTCCTGCCGCCGCAATTGAAAATATGCGCATCATCGAAGATGAAAACCTATTGTCCAACACATTGGCAATGGGCGCGCATATGGTGGATAATCTGAATGCACTTGCGGATAAGCACTCTGTGATTGGTGATGTTAGAGGCAAGGGTCTGTTCTGTGGTGCAGAACTGGTGTCGGATCGTGCAAGCCGTGAACCTGCTCCTGAAAAAATGGTGCAAGCCGTTGTTGCGGATTGTATGGCACAAGGTGTGGTCATCGGTGCGACCAACCGATCCGTACCAGGATTTAACAACACCTTATGTTTCAGCCCAGCTCTTATCGCCACCAAAGATGATATTAATCAGATCACTGATGCGGTTGATCAAGCGCTCGGCCGTGTCTTTGGTCAATAAGCAATCTTTTCAGAAAGCCAGTCAATCTTTTCAGAAAGCCAGTTAGGAGAACATTGTTCTATCGCGCTGACTTTCTTTAATTCTGTCTGAACCTTCATGACCCAACCACAGCCTAGTTCCTTTCTTAGCAAACATGCCCCGCAATGCCCTGATTGGCTTATTGACAAGGCGATCAATACTGGGGGTAAAGATTTTGTTCTTGGCGTTGTTGGCGCTAATTCGCTTGTCGCAATGGAAACCGCGATGCAGGCGCATCACGCTAATCTTGCTACACCACATCTGATTGGCGATGCTGATATCATTCGCACTCATGCCGAAACCTTAGCGTGGGACATCACTACCATCAGCATCACCAATACGACGGATGAAGACGAAACCGTTCATATTGCCGCCAAACTGGCACGCGATGGCGTTATTCATGCTCTGTTAAAAGGCCATATTCATACTGATCGGTTTATGGCAGGTATTCTTAAACGTGATCATGGCATACGCGGCGATCAACGATTGGTGCATATCTTCGCCTTGTTTCCTCTTCAAAATGGCAAGCCCTTGTTAATTTCGGATGCTGCGGTCAATGTAGAACCTGATCTGCTGACGCGGCAGACGATGTTGACAGAAATGGCTGATATTGCCCGTATGCTTGGTCAGGATCGTCCACGCCTTGCAATTATTTCTGCAACCGAAACCCCTATTTCGTCAGTGCCATCATCCATCACAGCACGCGAATTAGCAGAATGGGGTAAGGCCAATTTACCTTGGGCTGATATCTCTGGGCCTCTTTCGCTTGATCTTGCCCTAAGCCCTGATGCCGTTGCTATTAAGGGCATGACAGATGATCCAGTAGCAGGCTATGCTGATGGGCTTTTAATGCCAGAATTAACCTCTGGCAATGTCTTATTCAAATCCTTAGTCTGGTTCAACAGCGCTTGTGCAGCTGGGGTTGTCACTGGGGGTAAAGTTCCAATTATGTTAACTAGTCGGGCAGACCCCCCTGCTGCTAGAATCGCTTCGGTTGCGCTTGCCGCGCAAATATATTTTAATAGAGGTGGAAGTATTGGAAAATAAATTATGCCTGATGACAAAAATCTGAACTTATCACCTAAATCCGCTGACCGTATCGCAAAAACAACTTGTTACATGTGTGCGTGCCGTTGCGGGATCAATGTCCATATTAAGGGCGATGAAATCCGCTATATTGAAGGCAATCGCGACCATCCCGTAAATAATGGTGTGCTTTGTGCCAAAGGGTCAGCTGGGATTATGCAGCATCTGTCCCCTGCTAGATTAAATGCCCCATTGAAACGGGTTGGTAAACGAGGCGAAGGCAAGTTTGAAAAAATATCATGGGAAGAAGCCATGGAAATGGCAAGCTCATGGCTGAAACCAATCCGCGAAACTGATCCGCGTAAACTTGCTTTTTTTACGGGCCGCGATCAGAGCCAAGCTCTTACCGGATGGTGGGCACAACAGTTTGGGACACCTAATTTTGCTGCTCATGGTGGGTTTTGTTCTGTGAATATGGCCGCGGCTGGCATTTATACGATTGGCGGCGCTTTTTGGGAATTTGGCTCACCAGATTGGCAAAATACTGAGCTGTTCCTGCTGTTTGGTGTGGCCGAAGATCATGATTCCAATCCAATCAAAATTGGTCTGGGTAAGCTCAAAGATCGTGGCATCAGAACGGTATCGATCAATCCTGTTCAGACAGGATATTCTGCGGTAGCAGATGATTGGATTGGGATCACCCCCGGCACCGATGGGCTATTTATTCTCTCCTTGATCCATGTCTTGATGAAAACCGGTCAGATTGATCTTGATTATTTGATCCGCTACACCAACGCGCCTTGGTTAGTAATTCGTCGGCCGGGGTCAGCAGATGATGGTCTCTTCCTGCGTGATGAAAATGGTCAACCACAAGTGCTTGATCACAAAACAGGCAAGCCTATTTCTGCGGAAACTGCTGGCATTCGGCCTCAACTCAAAGGGGAAATTGCCCTGCCTAACGGCGGTGTTGCCGTTCCAGCCTTTATGCTGATGGCCGAAGATTGGCTTAATGATGAGCATAGCCCAGAGGCAAGCGAAGCAAAAACAGGCATCCCCGCCGAACGTGTTTATGCCTTGGCTGGGGCTATTGCCGAAGCAGCATTTAAACGCGAAGTGGTGATTGATCAACCTTGGGTGGACTGGAAAGGTGAACATCATGACAAGATGATCGGCCGCCCTGTTGCGATGCATGCCATGCGTGGAATATCCGCACATTCCAATGGATTCCAAACCTGTCGGGCACTGCATATTCTGCAAATTTTGATTGGCAGTGTAGAAACGCCCGGCGGGTTCCGCTTTAAGCCACCTTATCCTAAACCTGCTCATATTCATCCGCGCCCTGCTGGCAAACCTGATCAGGTTAAGCCCTCAACGCCTCTGCCTGGTGCTCCACTTGGCTACCCCATGTCACCGGATGATCTTTTGGTGGATGATCAGGGTCAGCCAGTTCGCATTGATAAGGGGTATTCATGGGATGCGCCTTTATCCGCGCATGGACTAATGCATATGGTCATATCAAACGCCTATGCTGGTGATCCTTATCCGGTTGATGTGTTGTTTATGTATATGGCCAATATGGCGTGGAATTCATCCATGAATACCCGCGGCGTTATTGATATGCTGACCGAAACGGACCCAGAAACAGGTGAGTATCGCATCCCTAAAATTATTTATTCCGATGCTTATTCATCTGAAATGGTGGCCTATGCAGACCTTATTCTGCCAGATACCACTTATTTGGAACGGCATGATTGTATTTCTTTGCTAGATCGCCCCATCTGTGAGCCGGACTGTGTCGCGGATGCTATCCGTTGGCCTGTTGTTGAACCCGACCGCGATGTCAGAGGCTTTCAATCCACCCTTCTAGATTTAGGCGCACGGCTTGGCCTACCCGGTATGGTGGATGCAGACGGCAAGCCTCTTTACCGCGATTATGCCGATTATATGACTAATCATCAGCGCAAACCCGGTATTGGCCCTCTGGCAGGGTTTCGTGGTCAGTCTGGCAAAGATAAAGGACGAGGTGATCCAAACCCTGATCAAATTGATGCTTATATTGCTAATGGTGGTTTTTGGTCTGAAGAATTGCCCGAAAATGCCCGTTATTTCAAAATGGCAAACCAGCATTATCAGGACTTTGCCGTAAAGATGGGTTTCTTTGATAAACCTGAGCCATATTGCTTTCAGATTTATTCCGAAGTCTTGCAAAAGTTTCAACTCGCTGCCCAAGGCCACGGCAAAAATCAACCCCCACAACATTTGCGTGAACGAATTAAGGCCTGTTTCACGCCATTGCCTCAATGGTATGCCCCCTTTGAAGGAGACATGGTTGATAGTGACACCTATCCCATTCATGCACTCACCCAGCGCCCTATGGCCATGTATCATTCTTGGGGATCACAAAATCCTTGGTTAAGGCAGATTCACGGTCACAATCCTTTGTTTATTCCATCAGGGCTTGCGCGTTCGCTTCAGGTTCAGGATGGGGACTGGGTTTGGGTAAGCTCACATCATGGCAAAATCAAAGTGCCTGTTGCTGTGATGGAAGGCGTAAACCCGCATACGGTCTGGACATGGAACGCTATTGGTAAGCGCCGCGGAGCTTGGCAATTAGATCCTGATGCCCCTGAAGCCCGCAAAGGGTTTTTATTAAATCATTTGATCCATGAACTTTTGCCTATGCGCGGTGATGGGTTGCGATGGTCAAACTCTGATCCTATCACTGGGCAAGCTGCTTGGTTTGATCTCAAGGTCAACATCACTAAGGCTGATCATGAGGATGATGCCTCTGCTGAACCTGCCTTTCCTATCCTTGGAACACCACCTGATCTAGAGAAGCCAGCTTCGGTTTTGCGCTATGGCGATAGCATTATTGCTCGCGATAAAAAGGAGAATAACCAGTGACCAGTTTGCCCCCTGCCTCAGATGTTAAGCTTGGCCTTGTTATTGATCTCGATATTTGTGTTGGATGTCATGCTTGCGTTGTTAATTGCAAGGAATGGAACACCGCAGGTTACGGAGCACCACTAGCGGATAGCAATCCATACGGGAAAAACCCAAGCGGATCATGGCTAAACCGTATTCATACCTTTGAAGCTGGTCATGGGGCTGAGGCCAAGGTCGTTCATTTTCCAAAATCCTGTTTGCATTGTGAAGATGCACCATGCGTCACGGTTTGTCCCACAGGGGCATCATATAAGCGCGCTGAGGATGGCATTGTTTTAGTTAACGAAGATCACTGCATTGGTTGTGGGCTTTGTGCATGGGCTTGTCCTTATGGCGCACGTGAGATGGATCCAGCAGAGGGCGTGATGAAAAAATGCACGCTTTGTGTTGACCGTATCTACAACACGCATCTGGAAGAAGAGGATCGCATTCCGGCTTGTGTCCGCACCTGCCCAACTAGTGCTCGTCATTTTGGTGATCTTGGTGATCCAGAGTCTGAGGTCAGCCAGCTTGTTGCCGCTCGCGGGGGATTTGATTTGATGCCTGAACAGGGGACAAAGCCTGTTAACAAATATCTGCCGCCACGCCCTCGGCAAAGCGTCACTGCCGACGAAGTCGATTTAGTTGCTATGGCAAAGAAAACGACGCCTGGTGGCTTTTGGAAGTGGCTTGACCAATCGCTTGATCGTTTGCCAGGTTAGGAGAGAATTATGCGTCCCGCCGCCTCCCTCATTATTTTCACTACTTTATCTGGCCTTGGCTTTGGCCTTGCTAGCCTGATTGGATTTGGACTGATCACTGCCACAAGCCCTAAATGGGTTATGATCCATGGTGTGATTTCACTTGGGCTGATTGGTGCAGGTGTGATTTCATCCACTGTTCATTTAGGCCATCCTGAACGGGCGTGGCGCGCCTTGAGCCAATGGCGCAGCTCATGGCTTTCTCGTGAAGGGGTTTTAGCGGCGTTAACTGTCTTGGTGCTGGCCATCTATTTTGCTGATCATCTATATCATGGCGTGCCACGCGTATGGCTAGGCGCTGTTGTTGGTATTCTTAGTGTGCTGACAGTTATCGCAACCGCTATGATTTATGCTTCTCTTAAAACGGTGGCTAGATGGCATAACGCCCTAACCCCTGTGGTCTTTGTTTTATTATCCCTTGCTGGGGGTGTGGTGGCCGCGGCGGCTTTATCTGCACTTGAAGGTATGGATGGCACTGTGGCCTTAACGCGACTGGGGTTGATCACCGTTGTGTTAGCGATGATTATCAAAACCCTTTGGTGGCTAACCGCAGGAGCATCGGGATCTGGTTCAACCCCTGAAAGCGCAACTGGACTAGGCTCACTTGGTGAGGTGCGACTGCTAATGTCGCCACATAGCGAAGAAAACTGGCTTCAGCATGAAATGGGGTTTCAAATTGCCCGTAAGCACAGCCACAGATTAGCATGGATTTCTCTCATCCTAGCCGCTGGCGTGCCAATCCTTATCATGGGGCTTTATCCCAGTTCCGCCACCTTACTTGTGGTGGCGGCTCTGGTGCATTTGTTCGGGGTCATGGTTGAGCGCTGGCTGTTTTTTGCTGAAGCTAAACATACCGTCACGCTTTTTTATGGCGCGCGCCACTAAACCGTCTTAAGCGACCTCATCTTTTCGTCCTAACAGGATATTATGATGCTGTCTGATCAACTCATCGGTGTGTGATGGGATATGATCAGGAACAAATCGGGTTAAAATCTGTTCTTTCTTTTGTGTGGCTTTGACCAACAGATCAGGCTTGCCATTTTCTTCCCATTCCTTGGGTGAAGACCGGTCTGCCAATTCAGGATAGATATATTCGGTCTGCATCACTTTGATCGTGGCGTCATGGCCTAGATAATGCCCCGGGCCACCCATGCACACATCGCGCATAACATCAATACTAAGCGTGTCTGGTGTGACCTCAACACCGCGCACAGCACGCATGCATTGCCCCAGCATATCGTTATCAATGATTAGACTTTCAAGGCAAAACCCAAGCAACGAGGCGTGCATTCCTGCCGTTTCATAAACCATATTTAGCCCTGCTAATCCGGCCATCACCGCGGTTGATCCTTTTTCATATCCGGATTGTGCATCCGGCATTTTGGAATCTGCCATACCAGAGGCAGCGCCTGACGGTAAGCCAAAGTGGTTAATCATTTGAGCACAAGCTGAGGTTAACAAGCCTTGCTCCCCTGATCCCCCAGACATAGAACCAGTCCGAAGATCAGATACAAAAGGCCAAGTTCCGCAAATTGCCGGATGCCCCGGTACCATGGCATTGACATAGACAAGTCCGGCTAACACCTCTGACACTGCTTGCGCCACCGCACCAGCAATGCTTGCTGGCGCTGTTGCCCCAGCCTGGCCTGCCGACAGCAACAACACCGGCATACCGCCTTTAATCACCTCTTCCATAACAAGGCAGGATTCTGTAGCAAAACGAAGCGGTGGAACCACAAAACAATTTGAATTGGACACAAATGGTCTAGCACGCCATTTGTCTTCACCCCCTGCAACTTTATGGAGGATTTCAAGTGCCTCTGGCACATACTCCGCCTCAGTAAAGCTGACCCCAACATGTTTTCGTGTGCCACTGATGCAAGCATAAAGGGTATTCAAATCCATATCTTTTGGATCACTAACATCTCTTGCAACCATGGGGCGTTGAAAGAAATGGATATTGTTCATGTTCTCAACGATACGGGCGGCATCATAAATATCTTTAAGCTTGCTTTCATCATAGATGCGTCCATGCACATCCACGAGATGTACAGCTGCCCCTGCGGTACCGAAATGCACTTTGGTGTCATTTAATTCCAGATCAAATTGAGGGTCTTGACCAAAAAGGGTGATCTGGCGTGAGGCCTTGGCAATCGTATCTTCGACAAGCATGCGCGAAAACCGCACGCGCCCATCATCACCACAAACAGCACCTGCATCTGTCATATAACGAATGCCTGATTCTGGTGCTTGGGAAAGCCCGATTTCTTCTAGGATTTGAAACACCGTATCGCTAATGGCGTTAACAGCGCTTTCATTTAGAGGCTTATACTGACCACCCATGAGGCCAGGTTTGACGGGACGCTTATCCCCAGCAAGAGGGGCGGCGCGAAGTTCTTTTCTGGCCTGACGGCCACCAGCACGGCGGGAACGTGGGATAGGTTGTTTTTCCATCTGTTAGTCCTCAATAAAAGGGATACGTTTAATCAAGCCTTCATACGCAAAGCATCAGGGTCATACATTGGCTTGAAGCTAACCTCAGCCGCCACATCAACCCCTGCCACATTAATAAGATAATCCGAAGCAAGCATGGCACTAACATCATCGCCAGTGTCACGGCAGGGCACATAACCCATCCCAACCGCACCACCAAGATGATGGCCATAATTTCCACTGGTTAGAAATCCAACAATCTCGCCATCACGCAAAACCGGTTCATTATGATAAAGAAGAGGTTCAGGGTCCTTCAGGCGGAATTGCATCATGCGTGATTTGACGCCTTCTTCTTTGCGGCGCATCACAGCATCACGACCGATAAAATCGCCAAAACGGCCAGATTGTTTATTGATCCTCGCGGCAAAGCCCAGGCCAGCATCCAGGATATGATCCTCGCTTGAGATATCATGACCAAAGTGGCGAAACGCCTTTTCGATGCGGCAAGAATCTAGAGTATGCAGGCCACATAATTTGACTGCGTGGTCTTGTCCCCTAGTCATCAGCGCATCATAAACATGAACCGCCATATCACTGGACACATAAAGCTCCCATCCTAATTCCCCGACATAGGATACCCTGTGCGCCCTTGCCATCGCATGACCAATTTCAATCTCACGCATAGTGCCAAAAGGAAAATCGTCATTTGATAGCGATTGGGGGATTAAGGGTTGAAGAAAATCTCGTGCCTCTGGCCCCATGACCACCAATACTGATTCCATCGCCGTAACATCAAGGATGGAACAATGCGCCCCATCTGGAATATGCCGGTTGATCCAGTTCATATCGCGGCGGATTGTTGCCGCTGGCGTGACAACAATAAAGTGATCATCCGCAAGTCGCGTGATGGTAACATCGGCCTCAATACCGCCATCGGCATTTAAGAATTGGGTATAGACAATCCGCCCCACTTCAACCGCGACATTGTTACAAGCAATCTTTTGCAGAACTGCCTCAGCATCGCTGCCCATGACCATAATCTTGCCAAAGCTGGACATATCAAACAGACCCACCTTATTGCGGATCGCCTCATGTTCTGCAGCGTTATGGGAAAACCAATTTTGCCGTTTCCATGAATATTCATAGGCTGGGGTCACACCTTTTTTCAGCTCACTTTCAGGCAAAAACCAGTTTGCTCTTTCCCATCCTGCAACTTCACCAAAACACGCGCCCTTTTCTTCAAGCCGATGGTGGATAGGGGAACGTTTGATCGATCGGCTGGTTTCCACCTGACGATAAGGAAAATGATCTGCATAAAGAAGACCAAGGGTTTCACTCACGCGTTCCTTCAGATAATGACGATTGACCTGAAACGGCATCATCCGGCGAATATCAACATCCCATAAATCCATTGGGGCATTGCCCTTATGCATCCATTCTGCAAGCACTTTACCAGCGCCTCCAGCTGATTGAATACCAACCGAATTAAAGCCAGCCGCAACAAAGAAATTGCGTAATTCTGGTGCTTCTCCCAACAAATAACGGTTATCAGGGGTGAAACTTTCCGGGCCATTAAAGAACATCTGGATACCAGCTTCTGCCAGAACAGGCAGACGGTTAATCGCGCGCTCAAGAATAGGCTCAAAATGATCAATATCTTCGGGTAATGCGTCAAATTCAAAGTTCTCAGGAATGCCGTCCATCCCCCATGGTTTTGAGTTTGGCTCAAATGCACCAAGCAAGATTTTACCTGCATCTTCTTTATAGTAAGCGCATTCATCAGGCACACGCAGAACGGGAAGGTTAGCCTTCAGCCCTGAAATGCCCTCCGTCACAATATAAAAATGCTCACAAGCATGCAGTGGCACCGATACGCCTGCCATCGCGCCAATCTCTCTTGCCCACATCCCACCGCAATTCACAACATAATCCGCGTTGATATTGCCATGATCCGTTTCAACACCAACAGCCTTACCTTGATCTTTGAGAATATTGGTAACTTTGACACCTTCAATAATTTTGGCGCCGCCATTCCGCGCCCCCTTGGCTAGGGCTTGCGTGATGTTTACCGGATCACCTTGACCATCCTTTGGCAAATGCACGCCGCCAACAGCATCTTCGACATTTAGCCCAGGATAAAGGGTGGCAATCTCAGTTGAACTGATCTCATCGATCTCAACCCCAAAGGCACGCGCCATTGCCGCTGACCGCCGCAATTCTTCCATGCGTTCATGGGTCAGCGCAACAGTGATAGACCCATTACGCTTAAACCCTGTTGCAACGCCGGTTTCTTCTTCAAGGCTGAAATACAGCTCTTGTGAATATTTGGCAAGACGCGTCATATTCTGGGTAGCGCGAAGCTGGGCAATCAATCCTGCTGCGTGCCATGTGGTACCGCAGGTAAGTTGTTTGCGTTCCAACAAGACCACATCTTTCCAACCTAATTTCGTTAAATGATAAGCAACTGAGGCACCCACAACCCCGCCGCCTATAATCACTGCACTTGCATGACTTGGAACAGTAATAGCCATGATCTTATCCTTTCAGCCTGCTGTTATCAGCGTCATAAAGAACACCACTATCAACCAGATGCGCTTGACGATGTTGCCCTAGCACTTCGATTTCTAGATTGGGTGATCCTCCTGAAAAGATATTCTCATTTACCACCCCATAGGCAATGGATTTGCCTACTCTGTGCCCATATCCTGCGGATACCACCAAACCAACATCCTTACCGCCTGAACGGATAGAGGATAGATAAAGCGCCTCACCGCTATCCGAAGCATCAGCATCATCAAGCACCATGGTGACAAAGCGGCGGGCAACACCGCGCTGTTGTTCAGCCATGATTGCCGCACGGCCAATAAACTCCCCTTTATCTGTTCGCACCCATCGCGACAGCCCACTTTCCAGCATAGTGTAATCGGATGTCAGATCGGATTTCCAAGACCGATACCCTTTTTCCAACCGCATGGAATCCAGTGCCAACATGCCAAAAGGTTTAATCTGATGCTCGGCTCCTGCTGCCATGATGGCATCAAATACCGTTTCCATCTTGGCCATGGGGATATGCATTTCCCAGCCTGCCTCACCAGCAAAAGACACACGGATAAGATGAACATCCACCCCAGCGATTTTTCCAGCGCGGTGGGTTAACCAACCAAATTGATCTTGTGCCATATTTTCATCTGTTAGGGCTTCAACTATGGCAGGGGATTTTGGCCCAGTGACCAACAGGGTACCCATATCACGAGTTAAATCTGTTATGGTAACAGACCCATCATCAGGGCAATGCAATGTTAGCCAATCGCGGTCATGCCAGAACGCCCCAGCGCCTGTAATCAACCAGAAATGATTTTCATCGAAACAGGTCGCTGTCATTTCCGTCAGGATTTTCCCCTTTGGTGTTGCAAAATAAACAAGCCCAATGCGGCCTGGCTTTGGAAGACGCCCTGTGACCATACGATCAAGATAAGCCCTTGCCCCTTCACCTTTGATTTCAAATCTGGTGAAACCCGTCAGATCAATAACCCCTGCGTGTTCTGCGACGTGCCGACATTCTGACCCAACCGTATTATGCCAATGCTGATGCTTAAAGCTTTGGGCAGGTTTGCGTTCATCTGCACCTTGCGGGAACCAATCGGCCCTTTCCCAGCCACCGTAAGCACCAAACTCTGCGCCTTGTTTTTTCAGACGCTCATAAAGGGTTGAAGTTTTTGCCGGACGACCAGCCGGCCATTGGATTTGCGGATAATGGGTGGCATATTCATGGGAATAGGTTTCAATCGCCTTGGCGATGCTATAAGCCCGATCTACATGATCAGTAAATCGGCGTGGATCAACAGCCCATGAATCTGTTTCTGGTTCACCTTCAATGATGATTTCCGCCATTAATTTACCAGCACCGCCAGCCTGCACAATGCCAAAAGTAAACACACAACATTCAAAGGCGTTGGGCACACCTGGCATTGGCCCGATTAATGGCAGACCATCCGGAGCGTACGGAATAGGACCATTGACAACACGCGTAATTCCAGCAGTGCCCAGAATGGGAACACGTTTGCAAGCATCATCAATATACCATTCCAGCCGTTCCAGATCATCGTTCCAAAGCTGAAACGAGAAATCATCAGGCCGTGGGTCATCATTGGTGACCCAATGGGCACGGCAATTTTTCTCATACGGGCCAAGCAAAAGCCCGTCTTTTTCCTGACGCAGATAATAAGAGCTGTCTGGGTCACGCAACAATGGCAATTTTTTATCTCTGCTCGTTAACTCAGGAATACTCTCTGAGACGAGATACTGATGCGCCAAGGATACACAAGGCACATCACGACCAAACATTTTGCCAATTTCATCTGCCCTATATCCAGCGGCATTGACAACATATTGGGCCCGAACCGTGCCAATGGGGGTCTCTACCGCCCATTCGTCACCCTTGCGGCTCACCCCTGTGACAGGACAAAAACGGATAATCTGGGCGCCCATGTCGCGCGCGCCTTTGGCAAAGGCTTGCGTTAACTGGGCCGGATCAATATCCCCATCAAGAGGGTCCCATTGCCCACCTTCTAGATCATGGGTTTCCAAAAAGGGATAAATCTCTTTCATATCGGCGTTGCTGAGCATTTCAAACTCAACCCCCATCTGCCGACCCATGGATTGAACATGACGAAACTCATCCATACGCTCACGGCTATGAGCTAATCTGATGGCCCCCGTGACGTGATAATTCATGGGATAATCGACCTCTTCGCCCAAACGGCGATACAGTTCGGTGGAATAGGACTGCATTTTCATCATCGTCCACGAACCAACAAAATTCGGGCAATTCCCAGCCGCATGCCAAGTCGAACCAGAGGTTAATTCGTTCTTTTCCAGCAACAAACAATCTGTCCAACCCATCTTTGCCAGATGATACAGAACCGAACAGCCAACAGAACCGCCGCCAATAACCACAACCCGGGCGGTTTGTGGAAGTTTTCCTGTGGCCTTGGATTCTGCTCCGGTAGTCGTGTTATCTGTCATTTCTGGTTCCCCTTCATCTCTATTAAAAATTGTTCAGCGAAATGTTCCTAATAAATTGGCGGTGCAATCACCCATATGACCACCGCGTCTTCTTTGCCGTTGTTGGCCCAGCTCATTGTCTCACCAGCAAAACGGAAACTGTCCCCCGGTTTTAAATCATAAGTCTGGCCATCCAGCGTCAGCGTCAATGTGCCTGAAATCAAATATCCAGCTTCTTCAGTTTCGCGTGTCACAGGCGCGGTGATACGTGAACCAGGCCCAAACACTGACCGCAACATTTCAAACCTGCCCCCAAGATCAGGAGACAGCAATTCTTCGCGTAAGTCAGTGGCATTGTCGTGCATGATCCGGCGTGAATTCGCCCGCACAACATGTTCGGTTTCTTCGCTTTCAGGTGAACTGGAAAAGAAAAAGCTAAACGGCAAGCTAAACAATTCAGCGATTTTACGAATATCCGCAAGCAAAGGCTCAGAAGTGCCGCGTTCCACTTGACTTAGCCAACCAATGGACCGGTCAAGATGATCTGCCAATTCTGTTAATGTCCAACCACGACTTTGTCTGAGCACCCGAATATCATGACCAATCTGACCTGATGAACGCATGATCACAGCCTGAGGCAGAGCGCTTAGGCTGGTTTTCTGATCAGTTAGACTGGATGGAGGCACCTTATCTAGCATTTGCATACATCTCTGATGTGTTGCCGTAGGACAAATGAATTATTAGATGACAATTTCACCAAAATGAAAAAATGGCAAGAATTTTCATTCGCTTTATTCTACTTTTTTCATCTTTTTTTCCATTGTCTTATTTCCCTGGGGCAAGAGATGGACTTGCATCAGATCATGGGTTGACGATGCTCCGTCTTTGGGTCATGGTCAGGCATCATTTTCAAATCTTATAGAATGTTATCGTCATGCGTATTTTCACCATCTTTATAGCCGGAGTATTTAGTCTCATTATGTCTGCATCAGCCCAATCCGATACCCTTGTCCTAGAAACCAGCAAAGGCGAGATTCGTATCGCCATGTTGAGCACGCTTGCCCCTAATCATGTTGCCAGAATCAAAGAACTGGCAGGGGAAGGCTATTATGATGGTATAATTTTTCATCGGGTCATTCCCGGTTTTATGGCGCAAACAGGTGATCCGACGGGTACTGGCATGGGGGGATCTGGACAGAAACTTGATGCTGAGTTTTCAGATTATCAGTATCAGTCCGGAACCGTTGGCATGGCCAGAACCATGGACCCAAACAGCGCGGACAGCCAATTTTTCATCTGTTTTGATGGATGCGGTCATCTGACAGGGCAATATACCGTCTGGGGTCAAGTAGAAGAAGGCATGGATGTAGTAGAAGCCATTAATGTGGGTGAACCACCAGCAGAGCCTGATCAGATTGTTCGTGCCTATATGGCAGAATAAACCGTAAATCCCTATCGCCCATCATGGTTATGATTTTAAGGGCAAAGATATTGGCGGGGTAAAACCGCCCTTATTTTTTCTTCTTTTTTTTTT
>JAQCJL010000100.1 GCA_027593125.1 Pseudomonadota bacterium
ATACAGGACTAAAATAGTCCTCTTAGTATGTATATGCCGCAGCAAGCCGTAAATTTCAAGGGAAAATGCATCTTTTTTTAGAAAAAAAGCAGAAAAAATAAAAGGCCCCTACCAGAGGGTAGAGGCCAATAACCCATGCGTAAGGTCAGAGACAACATCTCAAACCCAACATAGATACGCAAATCACTTTCCCGTGATGATATCAGTTGATATTAAAACGGCGTGGTTGGTACCTGTCACCATCGAAATCATCAAACATGTCGGTCAAATCAGGATGTTCTACTGGCCCACCCTCACCATCCGGAACCAGGTTCTGCTGGCTGACATAGGCGGTATAAAAACTTTCTTCATTCTCCGCTAAGAGGTGATAATACGGCTGCTCGCGGCTAGGCCGAATTTCTGCTGGAATGGAATTATACCATTCTTCAGTGTTATCAAACTCTGGATCGACGTCAAACACTACCCCACGAAAAGGATAATGGCGGTGACGAACAACATCGCCAATATTATATATTGGCGTTTCTGGATTATTTTTCTTTTTTGTCATGGTCTCACAACACTGTCACAAGATGGAAAAGCCTGCTGTTTAATACAACAGACGGGCAAAGGGATCAAAAATTGATCAGATGCGTTCCTTAACCTTGAGAACTTGGCGCCCTTTATACATACCTGTTTTAGGGTCCATATGGTGCGGACGATGCAGCTCACCTGTGGTCTTGTCTTCGACATAGGCGTCGTGACTGATCGCATCATGAGCCCGGCGCATGCCACGCTTTGATGGGGTGGTTTTTCTTTTTGGAACTGCCATAATCGTCTCCAATATGCCTTCGCTAAAAGGCAAATATATGGTGGAGCTAGACGGGATCGAACCGACGACCTCCTGCTTGCAAAGCAGGCGCTCTCCCAGCTGAGCTATAGCCCCAAGTAAATCATCCCCGAAGCAAAACTACTTCGGACAGGCGTCTTTATGTGTCAGCAAGGGGCTTTTCGTCAAGCCCCTTGTTGATCAAATCGTTAAAAAAAGCAATTAGAGTGTTGGATTTTCACCCAAAGCCTCAATAACAGCAGGGTGAACGATACGTCCAGCCTTAACATTTAAGCCATTCATCAGATGCTTATCCATCTCAAGCGCCTTTTCACCATGCTGAGCTAGTGCCAAAGTAAATGGCAAAGTCGCATTGTTTAGTGCTTGGCTAGAAGTCCGCGGAACGGAACCTGGCATATTGGCAACGCAATAATGCACAATACCATCGACATCATAAACGGGATCCTGATGGGTTGTGGCCTTTGAGGTTTCAAAGCAACCACCCTGATCAATAGCAACATCTACCAGAACAGAACCCGGACGCATCATGCCCAAATGGTCACGACGAACCAGACGCGGCGCAGCCGCACCCGGAACAAGAACCGCCCCTACGACCATATCAGCGGTAGCTAGGCTTTCTTCAATTGCTTGCGTGGTGGAATAGCGTGTAATCGCTTGGCCTGAGAAAATATCATCAAGATAACGCAGACGCGATACCGAACGATCAAGAATCGTAACACGAGACCCTACACCAAGTGCAAGTTTCGCTGCGTTTGTTCCAACAACGCCGCCGCCAATTACAACCACATTGGCTGGCTCAACCCCGGGGACTCCTGACAAAAGCACACCGCGGCCACCTGCGGTCCGCTTAAGATAATATCCGCCTTCAATAACAGAAAGACGACCCGCCACTTCACTCATCGGGGCCAATAATGGCAATCCACCAGCATTGTCCGTAACAGTTTCATAGGCAATGGCCGTACAACCTGATTCCATCAGACCAATGGTCTGTGCGGGATCTGGCGCAAGATGCAAATAGGTAAAAAGCAATTGATCCGCACGAAGTTGCTTCCATTCGACTTCTTGAGGTTCTTTGACCTTAACGATCATTTCACTATCAGCAAAAACTTTTGCTGCATCTGGGGCGATTTCCGCACCAGATGCAGCATATTCCTCATCACTTGATCCAATACCGGCACCGGCGCCTGTCTGAACCAAAACCGAATGGCCACGCTCAGTTAACTCTTTCACAGAACCTGGCACTAGACCAACCCGAAACTCATTATTTTTAATCTCTTTTGGAACACCAATGCGCATGGTCATCTCCCTATCCTAAAGTATGAAAATATCTTATTCGCGATATTACTCAGGAAAGGCAACAATTTCCTTGCTAATTCAGTTGATACAATAGCAAATATTGATAGAATATATAATTAAATATTAAATTTAACGCATAAAATTGCTTTATTTTGGAAAAGAGAACAACGATGCCGCAAACAGAACTGGACAGAACTGATCGCGCTATTATCACGGCTTTGCAAGAAAATGCGCGGCTGAGCAATGTGGAACTAAGCAATGCTGTGAATTTGTCAGCATCAGCTTGCCTGCGCCGAGTTGCGAATCTTGAAAAATCAGGCATCATTAGTGGCTATCATGCGGAATTGAATAATCAGTATCTTGGATATGATGTGATCATTCTGGTACAGGTCACCCTTGATGGACAGTCTGCCAAAACCTTATCCGAGTTTGAACAAGCGGTTCTAAATATTCCTAATTTGATGGCTTGTTTTCTGATGGCTGGAGCAAAGGATTATATTCTTCGGATCGCCGCAAAGGATGTTTCTGATTATGGTGAAATCCACACTCATTATCTGTCTGCCCTGCCCCATGTTCGAAGTATTGAATCGAATTTTGTGCTTCGTACCGTGGTTACGCGCGGCTTACCAGTGAGTTTGATCTGATCACTTAGATTTATTGTTAAACTGATTGATCCAGCAACCGGCCATGGGCTGGCTCATCTCGCATGGCATAGGCCTCAGCCATGTCATGAATAGCCCGTAAACTTGCCACTAATTCTGACCAGTCATCTTCGGCGGCAATAGGGGCCCAAATCGCCTCAACCTTTTCAATGCGCAAATGCACCGGATCATCTTTAGCAAAATAATCTGCCTCCAGATTGCTTTCTTTTGCTGGCGGGGCTGAACGCAGCAAATCTGCTGCTTCGGCAAAGCCACTGGCTTGATACAAGGCTTTACGCTTTCCTTTATCTGCAGCATCACGAGCAGAACCGCCATACCAATCAAAGCACGCTTCATCATAACCCATTTGCCCTGACCGCAGACCAGCCATAAAGGCCGCCACCATTGCTGATGCTTTATCCCATTCAGAATCTATACCTAGACGACGGCAAGTTGCTGTAACAACCGCTGTTTCCAACACATCATGATAACGCCCCACAAGGGTTTTCAAACGCTCAACCTCAAGGAAAGGCACAAAACAATCTGCTAGACGACATAACGCCCAAAATGTTGCCTCTGGTTGCCTGCCATAACAATACCGCGACTGGTGATCAAAATAAGCCGCGGTAAACCCGGGATCCATAACCGATAAAAAACGCCACGGGCCATAATCAAAACTCTCCCCACTGATGTTAAAATTATCTGTATTTAAGACCCCATGAACAAAACCTGCCGCTAGCCAGCTGGCCACAAGATGCGCCATGTTCTCAGCAACCAACAGCAGTAAGCGTTCTGCCGCCTCTGTTATTGATAATTGGTCTGCGTCCTCATCATGATAATATACGGATAAGGCATAGCGGATAAGGGCCTCAAGTGTGGTATGATCTCTTAGATAGACTAATCTCTGAAAACTGCCGATCCGGATATGCCCATGCGACAGCCGTGTCAAAACCGCTGACCTTGTAGGTGAGGGTTCATCATGCCGAGTGAGACTCTCACCCGTTTCTAAAATTGCAAAGGTTTTTGAAGTGTTCACACCCAATGCATCAAGCATTTCTGTTGCTAGCAGCTCTCTAACTGCACCTTTTAGAGTTAGGCGCCCATCAGCTGATCGCGAAAATGGGGTTTGCCCAGATCCTTTGGTGCCAAAATCAAGCAATCGTCCCGATACCGGATCAACACATTGGGCAAAAAGAAATCCCCTGCCATCACCAAGGTCAGGATTATAGACACCAAACTGATGCCCATGATAGCAAAGCGCCAATGGTTCAGCCTGTGCGCCATCAAAAGGTTGAAATCTTCCAAAATGGTTTTCCCAATTTTTATTAGAATTGAGAACAGACTGCATTTTTAATCTTTTCGCCCATGCCGTATTGCTATAAATTATGTTCGTATGAGGGAAATTTGCTGGTCGAACTGGGCAATATAAGTTTGAAGGTAATTCTGTGTGTCGCTGAGATGTTTGCATGAAGACATCCTGACCATATTTTAAGCTAAGTGGCAATACGATACGACGCTAAAAACAAAAGGAGCGCAACATGCCTAACCAAATGGATCAATTACACGCAGTGCTTAATCCCATTGATACCGCCCATGGGTTACCAAATGCGGTTTACATTGACCAAGACATGGCCCAGCTCGAACAGCAAAAGGTTTTTGCCAAGCAATGGGCAGCCCTGACCACTGGAAAAAATCTGCCTAAGCCAGGATGCGTGATGCCTGTTAATTTTTTAGGGATGCCGCTTTTGGTGACTCGCACCAAAGATAATGCCATTAAAGTGTTTGAAAATGTTTGTCGGCATCGCGGCATGATCTTGGTAGATGAAGCAAAGCGTCTTAACGGTCCGATTACCTGCCCTTACCATGCGTGGTCTTATGATCTGGACGGTCATCTTCACGCCACACCGCATATTGGCGGCCCTGATGTTCATGAGCATGCTTCGGTTGACAAAGAATGTCTGTCTTTGAACGAGGTAAGGAGCCACGTCTGGCTAGATATTGTTTTTGTCAATATTGACGGCATGGCACCTGCGTTTGATGAGATGCACGCTGATGTGATCGCACGCTGGGCAGAGTTTGATAAGCCTCTTTACCATTCTGGCGCAGATTCTAGCTTTAGCCTCACGCTTCGCAGCAATTGGAAACTGGCGGTTGAAAATTATTGTGAATCGTATCATCTACCTTTTGTACATCCGGGGTTGAACTCATACTCACGCCTCGAAGATCATTACAACATTGAAGGCCCTGGGCATTTTTCAGGCCAAGGCAGCCTGGTCTACAATCCTTCACTGGATGATAGCGGAAAAACTTTCCCTAATTTCAAAGGTTTAGACAGCAAATGGGATACCGCCGCAGAATACCTAGCGCTTTACCCCAATGTCCTTCTTGGAGTGCATCGTGACCATGTTTTCAACATCATCCTGATGCCTGATGCGGTGAACCAAACCACAGAGTTAGTAGAAATTTATTATAGTGATCCTGCTGCTATCGAAGACAGTTACGCCCCTATGCGACAGAAAAATAGCGCCATGTGGAAAGAGATTTTCATCGAAGATATTGGCGTTGTTGAGGGGATGTATAAGGGCCGATCAGCCCCGAAATATGATGGTGGTAAGTTTTCGCCCGTTATGGATGGGCCAACCCATTATTTCCATAAATGGGTAGCTGAACAGCTTGTAGCGTAAGGGGTAATCAGTTTACCAAACAAACGATAAATGGCATCTGGTAGACATCAGGTGCCATAAATCCGATCAAGTTCACCACTAAAAACATGGCTGACTAGAAAATTGGCTAGACGTTCAATTTCAAGATAGAACTTTGTGCCTTCGATATCCTGAAGCCCCCGATAACCATGGGATTTGTTGCGAACAATGGCATAATCCGATATCGGTGGCGCGACAATAACATTGATATCCTTCACAAAATCATTCAACAAACTGTAATCGCGTTGATTGGGTGAGACGCGGTTAGGCACAACGATAATATGTGGAAGATGTGAGTTAAAGTCCTGCTTGCGTTCATCAAGCTCATGAATAAACTCTAAGGTAGGACGCAAATCTGTCCATGATAGTGATGTCGGAACAATGATCGCATCAATTATGCTAAGGATTTGCCACATATTGCCAATACGGCCAGCCCCACTATCAATAAAAATCAGATTGTTATCATTAATAAGGGTGTTTTTAATAAGACCATCCAAAGACGACAGGCTGACCCCATCATAACGATCACCAGTTGGCATTTGCTTAATTTGATTTTCAGGCAAAGTTTGACGCATCATCGTTGATGTTGTCATCTGTGGGTCTGTATCTACCAACATGGTGGAATGGTTGATCAGTTTTAGGCGGACCATCTCATAGAGAAACATACACAAAGTGCTTTTCCCAACACCGCCTTTGATGTTTCCAAAAAATATTGATTTTCCAGATAAGTATTGGGACATCGCCTACAACTTATTGCTACCAAAAAAAATTAATAATATTTAACAATTTAACAATATGATATTTTTTATTCCTCATCAATACTATTCACCCTAAGGACTATAACTAGCATTTAAGGGATTATCGCGACAATACCATTAATTTTTGTAGATTGCCTTACCAGAGTATTCGCCAATGCCCTGGATTTGGTGAGGGCGATATCTAGCCACTAGCCGAGGTGGGTTTATAGACAAGACCATAGGGCGGTGCTATGATTTTGTCATGTCAGTCTGGCAAGGTGTTGGTATCGATGTTTATGCCAATGTTTTTCATGATAAACAGATCGCAGCATTGCAATTTGGAGTTTTGCTTGGCATTAGTTTTATTAACTAATAT
>JAQCJL010000101.1 GCA_027593125.1 Pseudomonadota bacterium
GACGCCCCTTGCCTTCGTCAATGCCAATGATATCAGACACGATCTGAAGCCACCCCCCGGGGGCAGAGCCAAGATCAAGCACTGTCTGGCCTTTTTTAAACAAATGATACTTGCTGTTAATTTGTTCCAGTTTTAAAGCGGCGCGTGATCGAAACCCTCGGCTTCGGGCTTCGGCAACAAATGGATCATTGATTTGGCGTTCAATCCAGCGACGCGAAGAGGCCGATAGCCCCCGCTTTTTCTGAACCTTATTAGTCAGCCCAGCATTGCCGTGATAGGAACGCCCACTGCTACCCTTTTTGTTTTGTGATCCAGCCATAATGCTATCTTTAGGTTAAATCCCTAAAAAAGCAACTCTGCGTCCCCGTGTGGCAGGCAGGACCAGTCTGTTTGATTTTAAGAAGCACCCCATCACCATCACAATCTAGATGTGCGGAAATTAATTCTTGGGTATGGCCAGAGGTCTCTCCCTTTCGCCATAACGCCTGCCTTGAGCGCGAAAAGTAAGTCACTTGTTTTGTTTCAAGGGTTAAGGCTAACGCCTCAGCATTCATCCATGCCAGCATCAGCACTTGCCCTGTGTCCACGCATTGCGCGATTGCCGCAATTAACCCATCAGCATTAAAGGTGATTTCATCCATCAGAGGATTTGACATATCCGCCCCTATTCTGCCTGACTGAGACGTGGGAAAAGCCTTTGGCGCAATCTGCCCATGCCATTGCCAAGATCAATGCCAATCGCCAACATAGACGGGACAACAAACAAAACAAGCAAGGTGGTTATAGCCAAACCAAAGACAATAGTCGTTGCCATCGGTATCAAGAACTGTGCCTGAAGTGAACGTTCAAACATTAAGGTTGATAAACCACAAATCGTTGTCACTGAGGTCAAGATCACTGGCCTTAACCGGTCAACCGTGCCACTGACAATGGCATGCATCCGATTGCCTTCGCTTTCTTCCATTCGGCGTTCAATGGTGGAAACCAGAATAATAGAATTATTAACAACAATTCCGGCCAATGCAATGAGGGCAAACATGGATAAAATGGTCATGGTTAAGCCCATAACATAATGCCCCAGCACCGCCCCGATGAGGGCAAAGGGTATCATTATCATCACCGCCAAAGGTTGCGACCATGATGAAAACACCCATGACAGAATGATGTAAATACAAATCAAGGCAAGAAGCGCCCCTGTCCCCATATCGGCAAATGCCTCAGACTGTTCTTGATCCCTGCCATCAAAGCGATAGCGCAGACCATATTTTTCGACAATGTCTTCAAGACCGCCATCTTTAACAATCTGCAAGGCTTCAGGTGTTGCGATCACTTGCCCATTTAAATCGCCTTGGATAGCAACCTCACGAAAGCCATCTTGGCGGCGAACCACGGAAAAACCTAGCCGGTTTTCTACGGTCGCAACTTCTTGCAAAGAGACATATTGGCCTGTTGAGGTGATGATCTGGACATTGCCAATATTATCGGTCAACACCTCATCATCAGGAAGTGAGATTTTAACCGTGACTTCTTCATCACCGCGAGGAAACCGTGTGATAACCGCCCCATCAAGTGATGCCCGAAGCTGTTGCCCAATATTCGAAACTGTCAGCCCCAAAGATTGACCATAAGGGGTGATACGCACAATGCGTTCCTCAGCCCCATAGGATAGGTTTTCTGATACCCCAGAGGCGGTTGGCACTGATTTTAAGAGAAACTCAACCTCTCGTCCTGCCGCTTTGAGGTCTTCTAGATTTTCACCCATTAGCCGGACATCCAAATCACGGCCGGGCGGCCCACCTCGCGGTGCCCGTATCGTTAAGCGTTCTAATCCTGCTATTGGTGTGATTTCAGATTCCCATACCGCAAGAAAATCATCAATCCTGACGTCGCGCTTATCTGCGGTCAGCAATTCTACCACCACCCCTGCTTGAATATTGCTGGAACCCGATGTGTTTCCTTCAGGATTATCCGACAAATTAGTGCCAAGCACGGCAATATGAAAATTAATCAAACCGCCTTTTCCATTGGTGATTTTGTCTTCTGCCCGTAAGGCCGCCGTTTCAACCACATCAAGCATTGAAGCGGTCTGGCTTCGTGATGTGCCAGGCGCCATCACGATATTGCCATAAGCAATATCTGCTTCTGGTGAGGAGAAAAATACAAAATTAACGCGTCCCCCAGCTAGCATTCCCACTGATAGCATTAACATAGCAACGCTTATCGCAATGGTGGCGTATCGCCATGAGACAGCAATTTCAACCATCCGTTTAAAAGGACCGTTTTTGAACGCATTAAAGTTGCGATCGAAATGATATCTAAACCCAGAGGTTTTTTCTTTCACCTGGCCACCAAAATGCGCCAAATGTGCAGGCAGAACAAAAAACACCTCAATCAGACTGGCAATCAGCACCGCGACAACAACCATGGGAATAGCAGCAATAATCACCCCGATAATGCCCTTGACCAAAAACAACGGCAAAAAGGCTGCGACAGTGGTAAGCATAGCGCTGACAACAGGTGGCCCCATACGGGTAGCGGATAACGCCGCCGCCTCATGCATAGTTAATCCACGTTTCTGGCGTAAATATTCAGCGTGCTCACCAATAACAATCGCATCATCCACCACAATGCCTAGGGCCATGATGAGCCCAAAAAGGGAAATCATGTTGATCGTCTGATCCATCGCCAGCATGACCCCAAACGTTGCCAAAAAGGCAACAGGGATGCCCGTCGCCACCCAAAAGGCCACACGCATAGATAAGAAAAGAAACAGCACACCAATAACAAGTAATAACCCACCCGCCCCATTGGTAACCAAAAGATTGATCCGTTCTTTGATCAATTCTGCGCGAACATCATATTGTTCAATAACAAGCGATTCCGGGGCTTTGTTGCGGTAATCCAAAAGCCAATCCTGCACCACCTGATTAATGGTAAGGGAATCATTGCTCTTGCCGCGCATAAACGTAAGCATCACTGCAGGCATGCCATTGCGCTCTAAAGTCGTTGCTGGCGTTTCAATATCTTCACGGATGGTCGCAATTTCACCTAGCGTGATACGGCTTCCATCTGATCTTATCTGAACCTCAATCCGTTCATATTCCTTTGCCGTTTTGATCTGACCAAGTGACCGCACACGAAGCGCCCCGTCAGCTAAACTTCCTGCCGGAACATCAAGCGTTGATTGGGAGATAGCGCGAGAAATATCATTAAGAGATAAGCCAAGCCGCGCCAGTTCATTCTGGCTGACTTCAATGCTGATAATCTCATCAGGCAGACCCATCAATTCAATCTTATCAACACCGCGACGTTGGAGATCTTCTTTGATATCCTTGGCGATACTGCGTAATGAGGCCAGATCATAAGGGCCTGAGATAATCAGATTGCTGATGACATCAAAAAACTCCCCCTTAATCACTTTGGGGGTTTGTGATTCTTCTGGGAAATCGACTTGGCCGACAGCGTTTTCCACATCGGCCAGAGCTTTTTGCATATCTGTGCCAAACTCAAACTCAACCTGCGTGGTCGCTAGGCCTTCATAGCTGTTTGAAATTACCTTTTTTACATTGGAAATGGTTCTCAGCTCTGGTTCAAGCGGCTGAATGATATTGGCGTCAATATCCTCAGCTGTGGCCCCTGTCCATTGCACCGAAATAGCGACGACTTCAACGTCAAAATTAGGAAAGAACTGCCGATTAAGTTTATTTAGCGAAATCAACCCAACCGCTAACATCAAAAACATTAACAGATTGGCAGCCGTCCGATGACGAATAAAGAATGAAAGAAAGGGAGACGCTTTCATGATCCGCTCGGCTTTACTAGAATACCATCACCTAATGCAGGAAGTCTGGTAGCAACCACAACATCACCATCGTTAATATCCCCGCGCACATAAACCAGACCTTCTGATTTCTGCACCACCTCAACTCGGCGGCGATCAGTACGGTCATTCTTGATAACAAAAATTGAGTTATCATCATAAAGCGCGGCTTCTGGAAGTTGTGCCACGTTTTCAACCCGGCCAGAACTATAAATAATCTCAACAAAGGCGCCTTCAGGGATGATCCAGTTTCCATCATCACCCACGGGAATATCAGCATAGAGCCGGCCACCGCCCTGCCCAACAGCAACATTCCCCTCAGCGCGTTCAACTTTTGACATAAGAGTCTTGATCTCACGGCCACCAGAACGCCAAATGACTTTTACCTCACTACCGATCAAAAGGTCAGTGTCTGCAAAGACATCAGAAGGCACAACAAATGAGGCCTCAAGGCTTGAGATATCAGTCATTGAGCCAACAGAGATGCCAGGAGATAAAACAAGGCCACGCCCAATTTGCACATTGGAAATGATCCCGTCAAACGGAGCTCGCAAAACCGCATCTTCAAGGTTTTTATTTGCGCGCTGCAGGCTTAACTCAAGTTGGTTTTTCTGTTGCGTGGCTTGTTGCAAAGCATTCTTTGCCATGGACAGGGCTAACCGGGCCTCATCTAAATTAGCTTGAGACGTTACCGCAGCAGCCTGCATTTGATTAATGCGCTCAAAGTTTTTCTGTCTGAGGTCAAGCTGAATGGCGAGCTCTTCGATATTGGTTTTATTGGCGTCCAATTGCACCATAATCTCTTGTTTAGCGATCAGCAAAAGATCACGATCCAGCCTAGCCAGTTCCACACCTTTGCTGACAGTGTTGCCATTTCGGAACACCTCTGCCACCGTTTCCACTTCACCGGAAATGTTAAAATTAAGAGCAGATTTGCGCGAGGCCTCAACCTGACCAAATGATGATTTTTCCGGATATGCGGCCTTAAAATTAACCACTGCTGTCTTAACTGTCCAGACTTGCTCATTCCTAGGTTGAAGCGGTTTTTCTGGTTTTGTCGCCACCAGATAGTTAAACCCAACATAACCAAATATGAGAATTAACAAAGGAAGAACCACTTTCTTCCTTGATGAAATCAATGTCTTAAAGAATGGCATCATTCAGTCCAATCAGGCTGGCCTACAGGCGCGAAAATCACATGGAAAAAGATTATTTAATACTTATCTGGATAAAAATTAATTTACGTCAAGTCAGAAACCAGATCAATTCATGATTTTCACTTCTGTTAATCATATGGCATGTAATTATCACATTTTGCTAGGCGATATCAATTATCCATAGCATGATGACGCCACTTTATCCCAAACCGTGCCAATTCTGGTCATGGTAAAATCAAAGAAATCAGCATATGATGGCGCCAGAGGTAATTATGATTCCACCACAGCCTTGGTCTCATCATTTTTGGGCAACCATAAGACTGTCTTTTCCTTTAATGCTTGGGCAGATCGCGCTTATTAGCATATGGACAGCGGATATTCTTATGATGGGCTGGATCAGCACGGATTCCCTTGCCGCCGGAACCCAAGCCAACCGAATGTACCAGCCGTTATATTTTATTGCTATCGGTTTAACACTGGCCGTTAGCCCCCTGACCTCACAGGCCCTTGGGGCCAGACGACAGCGGATTGCAAGGCAAGTGCTACGCATGGGGATTTGGATGGCGACGATTTATGGTCTGGTGACCATTATCCCCCTGTGGCATGGGCAAACGATCCTATTATGGTTAAGGCAAGACCCGGCCGTAGCAGAACAGGCTTCAACCTATTTGCGCTTTGTGGGGTTAGGCATGGCGCCAACCTTTGTTTATTTTGTTTTGCGTAATTATGTGTCTGCATATCAAAAACCTATCCCGCCCGTGATCATCAATATGATTGGTGTTTGCGTGAATGTCTTTTTAAATTATGTGTTTATTCATGGGGTTTTCGGGCTTCCTGCCATGGGATTAGCGGGCATTGGGCTGGCCACTAGCCTGACCTTTACCATTATGGTGATATTGTTGGCAGGATACATGATCAAAAATCGCCAGATTGGACGCACCCGTCCCTTTTCTCGTCTGACACGGTTTAAACCCGATGTTATGAAACGCTTACTTATTGTTGGTTTTCCCATTGGACTGACCTTACTAGCCGAAACCGGAATGTTTATTGTTGGCGGAATTTATATGGGGGTATTTGGTATTGCGGCGGTGGCCGCATCTGGCATTGGCAATCAATTGGCAGCCATTACCTATATGGTACCATTGGCGATATCCCTTGCCACAACAATCCGCATTGGTCATGCGGCAGGGGCCAATCATGTTCGTGATGCGATCAGGGCAGGCTTGGTGTCGGTTTATATTACCATTGCCATCACCTTAATGATGTCGATCATTATTATGCTGGAAAAGGATACCGTCACACGGCTATTTCTCAATAATGATGATGCCCTTTTTTATGAGGTTATGGCCCATGCCTCTGGCATGCTGCTGATCGTGGCAATTTTTCAGCTGTTTGATGGCCTGCAATCGGTTTTTGTCTCTGCGCTTCGCGGAATAAGCGATACCCGAATGCCTGCTTTGATCTCTATCCTTTCCTATTGGGGGGTTGGGGTTGTGTCTGGTTATGTGCTTGCTACCCCAATGGGGCTAGGACCAATTGGGGTTTGGATCGGGATGGCCATAGG
>JAQCJL010000102.1 GCA_027593125.1 Pseudomonadota bacterium
CCTAACCGTCATCCATGACACCCTTTGGGTGGCCTCAACAGTAACGCCGGCGATATGTGGGGTTAGCCAAATATTCGAAAGATCAGAAAACATGGCAAGGCTTGCGGGGGTCGTTGGCTCATTTTCAAACACATCGAGGGTGGCGCCCCCCAAATGCCCCGATCGCAAAGAGGCGGCAAGGGCATCATGATCAACAATTCCGCCTCTAGCGGTATTCACCAAAACTGCCCCCGGCCGCATCATGGCCAAGGTTTCAGCATTGATCATGCTTCTGGTGGTATCCGTTAATGGCATATGGAGGCTGATGGCATCAGATGCCGCCAAACAATCCGCTAAGGGCATAGGCGAAACCTCAAGTCCAGGTTCAGGGGTAAAGGCCGGATCATACGCCGCTAAGGTCATGCCTAAAGCCGCCGCACGCTTAGCTACATTTCGACCTATGCCGCCAAAACCAATTAACCCTAGGGTCTTACCACCAATTTCCCTGCCTTGGCCTAATTCCTGACGGGGAAAACCGCCATCACGCATAGTTTGGCTAACCTGCCAAACTGGCCGCATCATGACCAAAATTGCGGTGATGGCATATTCAGCGACACTATCGCTATTTGCCCCATGCGCAGGGATAACCTTGATATCTCGCTGAGCACAAGCAGCAGTATCAATATTATCAAGCCCAACCCCAAGCCGCCCTATCACCGATAATTTTGGTGCCGCGTCTAGCAAGGCTTTATCCACTTGAGTACGGTTACGAACAATTAACGCCCGCGCCTCTTTTACTTGTTGGCGAAGGCGTTCAGGATCAAAAGCCAATTGATCATCCCGAAAGACAGCAAAGCTTTGGTCAAGAAAACCTGCGGCCTCGCTGTCAAGAAACTCGGTAATCACAATATCAGCGTTCATACCTGCTCCTGGGATCGGTGCTGTGATCAAAAGGATCCTTGCTCGTTAGAGCTTAAGCGTGGATCACGAAGCCAATCAAGCACTACGGTAGAGTTTGGTCATAACAAACTCTTTATGCCCAAGGGCTTCTGCAGCCGTAGATCGTCCATTAGCGGTGCGTCTGATCATTTCAATCAGCGCATCACCAGCCTGATCAATAGTCATCTCACGCCGAAGAATACCTGACACATCTAAATCCACATGCTCACTCATGGTGCGAACCGTTCTTGGGTTACCAGTGATTTTAATCACCGGAACAATCGGGTTGCCCACGACATTGCCCTGTCCTGTTGGGAAGGTATGCACAACATAGCCTGCCGCCCCCATCAGCGTCACACATTCTGCCGCTGCAGATGACGTATCCATAAAATAAAGCCCTGCCCCTTTTTCAGGTTCTTCTGCTGGCCCAAGCGCATCGATATAGGTGCTGGTGCGACCAATCTTTTCCAGATTGCCAAGTGCCTTTTCCTCAATCGTAGTCAATCCGCCTTCAATATTTCCCTTGGTGGGCTGAGATTCTGATAAATCTGATGTTTTAAATGGTTCAATCACCTCATCTTGATAGGCCTGCCAGATCGCCATGAACTTTTTTGCCGCTTCGGGGTTTGCCGCACGTGCCTCACATAAATGTTCGGCGCCGGTAATCTCCGAGGTCTCACCAAACACCCCATAAATGCCCTTTGGCAACAGCTTATCATACATATTGCCAACCGTTGGGCATGAGGACAGACCCGTGGTGGTATCGGATTCTCCGCATTTGGTCGACACCCATAATGCGCTCATGTCACATTCTTCACGCTGATATTCACTGGTCATATGAACAAACTCTTTTGCCGCGCGTGACGCCGCAGCAATGGTGTTGATGTCCCCGTTTTGTTCAATCGAAAACCCGACCACAGGCTTACCCGTCTTGGCAATCCCGTCAACAATCCGTTTTGTCCAGCCTGGCTCAATCCCGATCACCACGCATGCCGCCACATTCGGGTTGCTGCCTGTGCCAATCATCGTCCGAAAATGCAAATCTAAATCTTCCCCAAACTGAAGCCGGCCATACGCATGCGGAAGCGCCATCGTCCCTTTGATGTTGTTTGCTACCGCTTCACAGGCTGCATTTGAAATATCATCAACCGGAAGGATCACAACATGATTGCGCACCCCAACACGACCATTTTCGCGGACATAACCCATAAATCCGTTGTTCATTGCGTTCATCATCTTCTCCTTACCAGCGCTTCGTTTTTAAATTCTGTACATGAACATGATCACCTTTCGCCACAGGCGCAATGATCTTACCTATGTCCTGACCGTATTTGATCACCGTGTCCCCTTCGGAAAAATCCTGAAGACTTACCTTATGACCAATGGGAACATCATGATTCACAGTAAGGTGGAAATCACTGTTGTCTTCCGTCACCACACACAACATCTCTGTGCCTGCCACCAGATCTTCAACAACAACAACACCAACATTGTCACCTTTATGATGAACCAGCAAATGAGGTTTTGCCATGTTAATTCCTTTCAGCTCTAGAAAATAAAGATTGATGTTTCATATATGCAGAAAGTCAGAGGTAATAACAAGCCCTCTTAAAATCCTTATGGTTTTCCTAGTCTATTTTCCATCATGATGAGGACGTTAGTCATTAGAAAAGCTTTTCAGCAATACCATAAAACCGCTATGATAATCGCCTTATGGTCTTTAATGGATTTTGTCATGGTTAAAACCAGCATACGGTCTGCCTCTGCTAGTGTCTCGCTTGGCGATCATCATCATCAGACAAGTAAAGCCCTGGTTTACATGTTGATAGCCATGTTGCTGTTACCAGCCCTAGATGCCTTTGCAAAATTGTTGAGCGATTATCAATCCTCTGGCCAAATTGTGTTCTATCGGTTTTTGCTTCAGTCACTGTTCTTGTTTCCAATAGTTTTCTATCAAGGAGAATTGATAAGAACGCTTACTATCAGTCCATTTATTCAGTTTATGCGCGGAACCTTAATGGTACTTGCGACTACTTTTTTCTTTGCCGCTCTTAAATATATGCCTCTGGCAGAAAGCATTTCTATCTTTTTTGTCGAACCTATGATTTTAACCATTCTGTCAGCCATTATTTTAGGTGAGACCATTCGTATTCGGCGTATTCTGGCAATTATCGTCGGGTTTATTGGGGCTTTGATTGTCATTAAACCAAGCTTTGCGATCTTTGGTTGGCCAGCAATCTTTCCTCTCTGTGCTGCATTTTGCTTTGCCCTATATGTGGTCTTTACACGCCAAATCAGTGGCCGGTTATCACCTCTGCCCATGCAATTTGGCGTTGGCATCATGGCGTTATTGGTTGCCACCATCATGCTTTATTTCGGGTATCAGTTTGAGATAGATGCCGTCATGCCAAAGATACCCCAACAGGCAGAATTATGGCTGATCTTTGGGTTAGGTTTTTTTGCTACAATAGGGCATATCTTTCTGACCTCAGCAGTGCGCTATGCTGACACCAGTTTGCTTGCGCCATTTCAGTATCTAGAGATCATTAGCGCCATCCTTTTAGGCTATCTGATTTTTTCAGATATCCCTGACCGTCAGACAATTTTTGGCCTCGTAATTATTATTTCGTCTGGTATTTATTTGATGCATCGTGAGCGCCTAGCAAGATTAGCCAGCAAAGCCGAACAAGCCTAATTCCGATGACATTCTTTAGCTTGGATCCTTTGATTTCAGCTAAACATACCTATATCATAAAAACCTGAACTAGTCGGTTGAGAGGGAGAAAGTTATGATTAAGGGATTACATCACAAAGCCTATCGGTGTCGCAACAGCGAAGAAACCCGTCAGTTTTATGAAGATTTTTTAGGCTTATCGCTGGCTGGTGCATTAATGATTGAGGAAACGAAAACTGGTCGTGACACTAAAGTTCTGCACAGTTTTTATCGCATGGATGATGGGTCATTCATTGCGTTTTTTGAAGCTCCTGATCGGCCCTTTTCTTTTACGGATCATCATGATTATGATCTGCATCTAGCGCTTGAAGTCACCCCCGAGGACCTTCGCATTATGCTGGATAAGGGCAAAGCCGCAGGCATAGAAACACGCGGTGTTTCGGATCATGGCTTTATTGATTCAATCTATTTTCGCGACCCTAATGGGTATGTTGTAGAATTAACCGCAAAAAAACCGGATCATGATATCCATCTTCATGCTAATAACCAAAAAGCTAGAGCTATTCTTGATCAATGGAACACATTGGCCTAAAGCCTTTTGCCATGACTGAGTTTAGGGATTTATCCGCTGAACCTAACGGCTAAGCACCATTATTCCTGCCAACTGATATCCGTTAGCAAATCCAGCCCAGCGTCTCCATGAGTAGAGTTTCTTGGCGGCGAAAGAGGGGTGTTTTCCCATTTATCTAAAATGGCGGCCTGACGTTCAGCATCTGGATATAGCCAGACTTCAACCAACATCTGTGGATTTTCACGTGCTTGATAAACCATCACCTTGCAATCAGTTGCAGATAATTCAGACATAGCTGAATTGATCACACTAAGCCTGTCTTCTCGCTCTTGTGCAGATGCAAATTCTGAAATCGTGGTGATTTTGATCGTCATAGCTATTAGTTAGTTGAAATTAAATATAATTCAATCTTTTGTTTGGCGTTTTTAGACCTGTCTATAGATAAGGTTTTATGATAGTATTCAAAAGGATATGTTGTGTTTTGTAAAAAAAGTATGATATTTTCTTAATTTCCGCTATGTTAGCTCCAATATAGCGGATAAATTTTGTTATATTAAGTTTTGTTATTTTTAATAGTAAAGTCAGATGACAAAGGTTCAGATATGATTGGCAAAACCCGTTTCATTATCACTGCCGCATCATTTATGTTCGCGACATCGGTATGTGCAATTTCAGCCAATGCAGGCGGCCTTCCTGATGCTGATTCTGATAGCTCGGAAATCGATGCTAATGAGGCAAATTCAGCATCACCCCTAAACACATCCTCTTCTTCTGGAAACGAAGTGCCAAGCACCAGCGCAACATCTAGCTCTGCAGGTGCCACAGGATCTAGCAATGAAGGCAGTGAAGATGGCGAAGGCTTTGTTGCAATTGAAGATGATCCCCTGATTGTTGATGCTACAGCCATCATGGATGATGACGGCATGGGTGAGGTCTCGGTGCAATGGCAAATGCTTTCAAATGATGGCGGTTGGATGAACTTGACTGGCGCAACCCAGCAATCCTTTACTCCACGTCAAATTCATGTTGGTCACCGTTTGCGCGTTGTCATCACTTATGTTGATGGGCAAGGCAACCTCGAAACTTTGATCAGTCCTAGCTCCACTAAAGTTAAAAATGTAAATGATAAGCCATCAGGCGCTCCCATTCTGTTGGGTAATGCCCTTGAAGAAGACGCGTTAGTGGTTGATACCAGCACCATTTCTGACGAGGACGGGATCGGTTCATACGAGGTGATTTGGCAACGCTCTTCAACACGCACAGAATGGCAGACTTTTCCTAACGCCACGAGTGAGGTTCTTCGCCTTGGCCAATCGCATGTGGGATTTTCCTATCGTGCGGTAATCACTTATCTTGACAATCAAGGCACGCGCGAGATTTTGATCTCTAACCCATCAGAAACCGTGGCCAATGTGGATGACCCGGTTGAGGGTGAGGTGATGATTGTTGGCAAACCTCTTGAAGGTTCCATGCTTTCGGTTACAACCTCTGGCGTTTCTGATGAAGATGGGATTGCTAGCCTTTCGGTTAGCTGGGAAGCTTCACGCGATGGACGCAATTGGCGCGCCATTGATGGGTCAAATTATAACCAGATCTCGCTTAATCAGGCTCATGTTGGATTTCAGATCCGGGCTAAGGCCAGCGTTGTTGACACTTTCGGGGTGGAAACATTGATTTATAGCCAGCCCAGCAATACGATTAAAAACGTGAACAACGCACCAAGCGGAACCATTAATGTTCGCCGTGTGGGAAGCTGATCGCGTTAATTTAGTCTTTTTGTTTCCATTTATTTACCGGCTTCCTTTGTGAAGCCGGTTTTCTTTTGCGCCTAGATAACTAGCCTTATGCTGATCAAAGCTAAAATCATGGCATCAAGATATTTTAGAATGGGGAATTTTTCGAATTAGGGAATTTTTGCGAATCGGGAAATATTTGCATTGACACCGATTCGCATTTCATGTGTACTCATTCATGAATGTTGTATCCAGAGCCTTATAAATCTCAATATCTGGTATGCGTCTTTCCTGATGCAACGCTTTTCTTGCCCCAAAACCATCTGTATTTCCAAGGAGAAAGTCAATGAACCACATCATTGAAGAACTTCAAACGGAATGTCTTATTTTGCCTTTTCGTCCCGACAAAACCATGCATAACGATACAACGGCAACAACTATAGCCGCGCTGGTAGCAGTAACAGTTATGCACGATGAGAATATGTCTGCGGAAGAAAAGCTGCTTGAGATTATCGAGAAAAGCGGAGAAGCCGAAGTGCTCAATAACGAAGATGCTTTTTCTGAGTTAGGCCTACATCATTCAGAAGAAGATTGCAGCGCACATATTGCC
>JAQCJL010000103.1 GCA_027593125.1 Pseudomonadota bacterium
ATTAATTACAATAATACCTTGAGTTTTAGAATTACTTAATTTGCGCATCAGAAATTCTTGCTTGCCATTTTTGTTGGAATGCCAGATCTTTTTTTAGAGGATTTACATGACCAAGATACCTGAAATGCCTGCTGTTGGGCGCAAATTTATATCTAATCTTACCATGCCGGTTTTTGAAAACCCTACATGGACACCCGCCGTGCCAGCGAAACAACGACGGGTTTCTATTGTCTCAACGGCGGCGGTATCACGGCGCGGTGACAAGCCATTCTCTTGGCTTGCAAAAGATCATCGGGTGTTTCATAAGGCAGACCGCGACCTTGTTATGACGCATGTTGCTGTTGAGTTTGATCGATCTGCCTGGCAGCAAGATCTGAATGTCATCATTCCGCTCGACAGGCTTGATGAGATGGCGGCAGATGGTGAAATTGGTTCTGTAGCGGATGAGCATTATTCATTTATGGGCGCCGCCGATCCCTTGACGATGGAAAAATCGGCTCGTGAGGTTGCTAGCCAGATGAAGCAGGAAGGCGTTAACACCGTCTATCTAATTCCGATATGACCGTATTGTACGCGCGCCGTGTGCGGGCTTGCCCATTATTTTGAATCAGAAGGGTTAACCACCGTTCTCGTAGGTTTTGTTCGTGAGCATATGGAAGCGATAAAACCGCCGCGCGGATTGTTTTTAGATTTTCCTATGGGACGCGGTATGGGGAAGCCTAATGATCCTGATTTTCAAAAGAAAGTCATTCGTGCTTCATTTGATTTGCTTGACGATACAGTTCTGCCGGTGCTTGCGGATTTCCCTGATGTTATTCCTGTGAAAAATGGACGCATGGGCTATGCTCTGCCACCAGAGCTTGTTTTGAGCATAAGTGATATTGGCGATGTCGATGCGTTATTGGCGGAGGTTGCGGCCGAGATGAACATACTGCACCCTGATTATGAGGTGGCAGTGGCATCTCGTGGGCGCACAACCGTTGGCGCCAGCGAACTTGCCATCACAGATTACGCGCCTTTTATTGGAGAGTTTGTCAGAGGAGACATCCCTAAGAGCCCAAGAAAAGGGCTTCCAGCCATTCCTTTATTGAAACTGGTTGTTGAAGATTTGGAAGCTTATTACACGGAAACACGCACGCATCGTGATGACATAGATGATCTCGAACTGATTGGAAAATGGTTCTGGGAAGAAACGAAAGCTGGGCGCTTGCTGCTGTGTCTTGAAGCGGTGTCGCTCGCATCTGACGATAGAGTAATGCGCCAAATTGTTGAAATGTCGCTTATGGCGCCAAGATTCTGGTCTGAGGGCCCACTGCCCGGAACATCTGCGGCCGGATGGTGATAGTAAAGCACATAGTAGACTAATGATGGTATTGTCTGGGTATAATTTAATGCTGGAAAGGGTAAGTTATGGTTAGGTTTTCGGACTATCATGAATGGGCAAAACTTGATGCAGATATTTGTTCTGTTGGCATCTCACCGCATGCTGTGGAACAGCTTGGAGATATCGTCTTTATTGAACTGCCCGACCTCGGCAAAACTGTCAATAAAGGGGAAGCGGTAGCGGTGATAGAATCCTTTAAATCCGCATCGGATATTTATAGCCCCCTTGCTGGTGAGATTGTTGAGGTCAATAACTCATTAGTTGATGATCTATCATCAATCACGCCAGAAAGCGCGATGGAAAACTGGCTGTTCAAGCTCAAGATCAGTGATCTGTCGGCTTTTGATGAACTGATAGATGAGGATGCCTATAACAATCGGGTTGGATAGGTGGGATTGGCGGAAGAGCGTAGGAGTCGAACCCACCAGGGACGTTGTACGCCCCTCACTAGATTTGAAGTCTAGGCGCCCCACCGGGGTGCGATCCTCTTCCATATTATCCTATGTTATCCCTTATTATTTTGGGTTATCCTTTGCCTTTACCTGTCAGAACATGATCGGCGGAAAACCGAATACGGCGATCATTTCCTATCTTTACTGTAAACCCGATACGGTCAAAATAGTCCAGAACAGAAATAACAAAATTCCTGCCCATATTCACCTCTTGCCGATAGTCTATTGTCGTGAATGTACCGTTGCTTGACTGCTCTGCCAGCAGCTCAGCACTTTGTGCAAGTTTTCTTATCAGAGATTTTGGTACAAAACGATGTTTCTCCAGCATTATGATATCTCCTAATTTGACACCAATTTTCAAAGTCTTTTCAAGCGTGGGGGCGTCAACGCCAATCTCTTTTGTCGCCTCATGAAGACTTGGGGGTGCGCCGGTTGCAGGATTTAGAACAACAGCCGCCCGCGCCAACAGATGCTTATCCTTGGCTGAAATATGAACAGCGTAAGACGGCAAATGGTATCGCTGGCCATCTGCGACAACACGGGCTTCGGCAACTAGCTGACGAAGGCCATGCTCAATGACATTCTGCTCAGGTAAAGGGGTGAGCAAGTTCTGTATGTCTTTTACACTAGCACCAAATAGGCTAGGTTGTGATTTGTGAAGCGTCGCTAATGCTATCTCAATTCGGTCTAAACTCTCACGCCATCTTGGCTCACTGAAAAGCAAATCATTCGGCGCGGCTTCAATAATTCTTAATCCAAGCGTTTCAATGATAACCTTGATTTCTGGGGCTGGCAGATTATGCGATATGGCAAAAGGCTTAAGTGGCACGCCGCTTTTGTTTTGCTCGGTTAGGGCTTTTAAGATTGCGGTTGGGGTACCATTTCGCATGGCTTCCAGGCATGCTATTCGGTTCGGCTTGGCGCGGCCACGTTTAGGAGGGAAGGGGTCAATGACACGCCCCCCAGCGATGGTGCGTTGTGCTGATTGATCGCGGAGTACAAAACGATCACCATGAACGGCAAATATATCACGTGATAGTACCAATTGCGCCAAGCCGTTTGCCCCTGCCGCAATGCTGCCGCCTGATAACGTTGCTACCCTTGCCGGAAGATGAGCTGAGCCAATATGTAAATGTGTTGGTGTCCAGTGTTTCAATGCCGAAGCCTCAGTCCGCAACACCTCAAGATCAACATCAATACGCATCGTTGGGCGAAACAGTTCAGCATGCATTAACCATTGACCGCGCCGAACGGTATCTTGGTTAGCGCCGCGGCCAATGATATTTAGTGCACAACGCTCGCCTGACCGCGCATATTCACTGATTTGGCTGTTACACCTTATTTCACGGATGCGAATCTGTGATCCATTTGTGGATAGGGTCAGGCTTTCTGACAAATGTACTGACCCCGACATCACCATGCCAGTGACAACCAATCCCACCCCCTTGAGTGAGAACACCCGATCAATAGCCATGCGGAAATGCTGATTGTTGGGGCTCTCATGATTAGCTTGGGCGCGTTGGATAAGCTCTTGCTTTAGCAGATCAATACCCTTGCGCTTAGGCGCAGATACTGAAAACACATCACATCCCTTGCGCCCAGCCTCAACAAGTATTTGATCCAGCTGGGTCTTTACCTCAACAACGCGCGCTGGCAGCACCCGATCAATTTTGGTCAGTACTACTAAACATTGTTCAATCCCAAGCAGATTGAGGATGGCAATATGCTCAAGCGTTTGTGGCATCACACCATCATCAGCCGCTACCACCAGCAAGGCCAGGTCAATGCCAGCAACGCCAGCCAACATATTGCGGATAAACTTTTCATGACCGGGGACATCAACAAAGCCAAGCATCTTTTTGTCTGGTAAAGCCAGATAGGCAAAGCCTAAATCAACGGATAACCCACGAGCCTTTTCTTCGGGTAATCGGTCAGTATCTGTGCCGGTTAAGGCTTTGACCAACTCCGTCTTGCCGTGGTCAACATGGCCAGCCGTTGCAATGATCATTAGAAGTTAAGCCCCTCAAGATTGGCGATAAAACCACTCTCATCTTCAAGACATCTGAGATCAAACCACAACGCATCATCGGTAATGCGGCCAATCACCGGTATCGGCAAATCCCGAAAAGCCTGGGCAAGCCTTATCAATGCTTTACTGGGGCGGTTCTGTCGTGGCAGAGTTATTTTGACAGCAGCGCTTGCCAGTCTCTTTGATGGCAATGCGCCACTACCAACCTGACTGTGCACAGTAGCTGCGACGACTAAAAACCCCTTGCAGTGATTTTGGATGATGGGGACGATGCGTGAGGCTAATTGCTCGATGTCTTCCACATTTCGTGATAGCCAGCGCAAGGTCGGTAATTCGGTGGCCAGTTGTGACGGGTTGGTATATAAACGCAATACGGCTGCCATGGCGGCAAGTGATAATTTATCTGGCCGCATGGCGCGTGTCATGGGGTTGCGTTTTATTTTTGTGATCATATCATGACGCCCGGCAATGATCCCCGCCTGAGGTCCTCCGAGCAGTTTATCGCCACTAAAGGTCACCACATCAGCACCAGCCTTTAATGCTTCTGCGACCGTTGTTTCATGCGGCAAGTGAAAGCTCTCAAGGTCAATCAGAGCGCCACTTCCAAGATCAGTGACGAGGGGCAGAGCATGACGCTGCGCGATGCTTGCTAGCTCCTGTTCTGACATCGTTTTTGTGAAACCTGTAATCTCAAAATTGCTGGCGTGAACCTTCATTAACAGTGCCGTTTTTGGACTGATGGCATCTTCAAAATCTTTGCTATGCGTTCGATTGGTTGTCCCAACTTCCACCAGTTTGCATCCCGCCCGTGCCATAATGTCAGGCATCCGGAAAGAGCCACCTATTTCAATCAGCTCACCGCGAGAAACCGCAACTTCCTTGCGCCTTGCCAAAGTATTAAGGGTCAGCAGTACAGCTGCCGCATTATTGTTGACTACAAGCGCCGCCTCTGCGCCTGTTAAATAGCAGAGCAAATCTTCGGCATGTTTATAGCGGTCTCCGCGCTTGCCTTTCTCCAAATCGAACTCAAGGGTGCTGGCGCCTCGTGACACGTCGACCATGGCCTTGATCGCCACCTCAGGTAATGCCGCGCGTCCCAGGTTCGTGTGTAGAACAGTGCCCGTCAGATTGATGACAGGGCGCAGTGAAGGTTGCACCATGCCTGCTGTCTTGGATGATAGCGCCTGCAAAAGCGATGCATAATCAATGGCCTTGCCATCAAGCACCTTGCCTCTGGCTTCTGCCAAAACATGCTGCGCGCATCGGGTTACCAGAGAGAGGCCATATTCACCTATCAGAGATGCGTTTTCGGGATCGTTTAGGAAGTGATCAACTGACGGGATGTGCTGAGGTTTATCAATGCTCTTATTAGCATGTAATGATATATGTCGGTGGCTCTTCCTCATATTTCTCTCTCTAATCAATATCACCTCGCTTGAAATCATTGAAATAGGAAGTAGACCCCTGTAATCCTAATTACATTAGCAATATACCTGATTTTGACAAGCTTAATTTCTTTACAGGTAAATTTAGAAATGCTAAATTTATACGATGAATAATTTTGTTGTCCCAACATCCATGCACCTTGAAATTGACGTCCTCAAAACTTTCATTGCGGTTGCTGAAACTGGCTCTGTGAAGTTTGCCGCAGAGCGTGTATCTCGATCACCAGCTGCTGTATCAATGCAGATGAAAAAACTGGAACAACTCATCGGCATGCCTGTATTTCATCGTGCCGAGGGCGCTATGCGTCTCTCCAATACTGGTGACAAATTGATGCCACATGCCTATCGTATTGTTGAGGCCAACCACACCGCGCTGAGTGCTATGCTCTGCCCCGATATTGATGGCATGGTTCGCGTTGGATTATGTTTGGAAAATATTGAGACCCAGATGCCCGAAATTCTAGCTGGATTTTCCCGCGCGCATCCCGGAATTACCGTTACTATTAACGCTGGCGATTCGCAGGATTTGGCGGCTATGCTGACTGCTGACGTATTGGATATTGCCATTTTAACCATCGGCGGTAATGTTGCTTATCTTGAACAAGACAGGCTCCTATATGAGCAGCCTCTTGCATGGGCGACACATAAAAACAGCCATCCTAGTTACGAAAGACCGTTAAAGGTTGCAGTTGCGCCCATTGGCTGTCCGTGGCGTGATGCGGCGCTCGATGCCCTGAAAAGAGCGGGTATAGAATATCAGGTTGCCTATCTGTCAAATGTTTCAGAATCTCAGCTTGCTGCTGTACGTGCCGATTTGGCTGTCGCAGCTTTGCCAGCCAGCAGAATCTCCAACAGCACTCATCCGATTTGTGCGAATGATGATCTGCCAACACTTCCCTACACAAAAATGGTGCTTCGCTTATCTGATAATTCTGGCGCCAATACTAAAGCCCTTGCCGCGCAAATCCTCAGCTTTTACAAAAGGCCAGTATGACGGAGGATTAACCTATAAGTGGTTATTATTTGAGGTGGCTTTTTTATTATGTAAATCATTGTCGCGTTTCATGAAGGTGAGATATTCGGTTCAAGAAATCATTATACTTAGCCTGACTCACCCTGATTCAGGCTAAATTAGTATAGCCTTAATGCAACCTTGCCGCGACCTTCAGCCCAGAATTGGTCGATCTTACCAT
>JAQCJL010000104.1 GCA_027593125.1 Pseudomonadota bacterium
TTAACTAAGTGGTATTGTGCCAGTTCCAGACTCAGGGGTTCCTGCGGCTCTTGGTTATGCCGAAGAAACTAAAATTCCTTTTGATTTTGGCATTATCCGCAACCATTATGTTGGACGCACATTTATTCAACCCACTGATGCCGGACGTCAAACCGGCGTGAAAATGAAACATAATGCCAATAGCCAAACGATCAAAGGGCGCCGTGTTATCTTGGTGGATGACTCTATTGTTCGGGGTACAACTTCGATCAAAATCGTCAATATGATCCGTCTGGCTGGCGCAACAGAAGTCCATATGCGTATCGCCAGCCCACCAACCACGCATCCTTGTTTCTATGGGGTTGATACGCCAGACCGCGATAAGCTTATTGCCGCCAATATGGATACCCAAGCGATTGCGGAACATATCGGGGTTGATAGTCTGGCCTTTATTTCACTGGATGGGCTTTATCGTGCGCTTGGGGAAACTCATCGTCATGCCGATACTCCGCAATATTGTGATGCTTGCTTTACTGGCGAATATCCCATTGCGCCAGGACGAAGTGATGGGCGTTCTAATAAAGGAATACTCACCAAATGATGCCCTTAAAAGACCGCATCGCTCTCGTCACCGGAGCATCACGAGGGATTGGCAGGGCTGCTGCTAAAGCATTGGCAAGGCATGGCGCACATGTTATTGCCACCGCACGCACACAAGCTGGCTTAGAAGAGCTAGATGATGAGATCAAGGCCGAAGGCGGCATCGCCACGCTAGTTACCATGGATTTAAATGACCGCCCTGCTCTTCCACGGTTATCTGCGGCGATCCATGAAAGATGGGGGCGTCTTGATATCATGATCCTTAATGCTGGTATTCTAGGGACGCTTTCCCCTGTGGCGCATCTGGACGAAGACACATGGGATGATGTGATTGCCGTCAATCTCAGCGCCAGTTTTCGCGTAATTCATCACCTCGACCCATTATTTCGCCGTTCTGACGCTGGACGGGCAGTTTTGGTGACATCCGGTGCGGCTCAGGCTAGTCGCGCCTATTGGTCTGCTTACAGCGCTAGCAAAGCTGGCTTAGAGGCATTGGGCAAAAGCTGGGCCAATGAACTTTTGCAGACCACGCATAAAGTTAATATGCTTAACCCGGGGCGTATCGCCACCAACATGATTGGGCAGGCGTTTCCCGGCATTGATAAAGCAACCTTACCATCACCTGATGATATTGCTGATGCTTTCGTTAAGCTTTGCTTGCCTGATTGTCCTCACCAAGCTCAGATACTGAATGTAAATCAATTGATATAAGGGTTTTTGCCTTTGCGCATCATCAACCGTAAGGGCAGGCCTTCTAAACCAAAATCATCTCTTAATCCCGCTGCTAGATAGCGCAGATAATGATCTGGTAATTCGGCTGGACGGCTAACAAAAAAGGCAAAGCTCGGCGGTCTTGTTTTTATTTGGGTGGCATAACGAATGCGAATACGCCGTCCTTGAACCAAAGGCGGTGGATGCGCTTCAAGTTTGCCCATTAGCCATCGGTTTAATGCGGCGGTTGATACACGTCTGTTCCAGCGGCTATAAATTTCAAATATCGCTGTCATCAGTTTGGGTACGCCACTCCCCTTAAGGGCTGAAATCGTGACCAATGGTACTCCCTTAACCTGCCCTAGGGATTGATCAAGTTTATAACGAAACTCTTTTAAAGCTTCTTGTTTATTGGTCACCACATCCCACATATTCGCAGCAATGACTAAAGCGCGGCCTTCTTCGGCAACAAGACGGGCAATGGCTAAATCCTGTTTATGCAATTCCTCGCGCGCATCAATCATCAAAACACATACTTGGGCAAAACGAATGGCACGCAACGCATCATCAACCATGGCTTTTTCAACTTGATCATCAATGCGGGCTTTACGCCTCATTCCTGCAGTATCCACCAGCATAATATCATAGCCATCATAACGAAATGGCACTTCAATCGCATCTCTGGTGATGCCAGCCTCAGGTCCAGTTAGAACGCGATCTTCACCAATCAGGTAGTTTGTAAGGGTTGATTTTCCCATATTAGGGCGACCGATGATCGCGATACGCAACGGCCCTATTTGCGGTAAGGTGGTGACATCTTCAATTTGATTTTCAGCCGCTTCTAGAAAATCCATATCTTCCTGATCATCATCCTCGTCTTCGTCATCGCTCTCTGGCATTAATAAGGTTAGCTTGTCCATGGCAGTAGCAGCCTCGATTAAAGCATCATAGAGATCACCGAGCCCCTCGCCATGGGCGGCAGAAACGCCAACTGGTTGCCCAAGGCCAAGTTGCCACGCTTCCATCAGCCCCCCTTGACCGGCTTTGCCTTCACATTTATTGCCTACGGGTAACACTGCTGCGCCTGATCGGCGAATAGCATTTGCAAAAAAAACATCCGCCTCGGTGATCCCTGCCCTTGCATCAAAAAGCAACAAGGTCAGGTCACTATTGGCAATCGCATATTCGGTTTGTTTGCGCATACGGTCTTCAAGGCTTCCTTGAGAGGATTCTTCAAGCCCTGCGGTATCTATAAGCCGGAATTCGAGCCCTGCCAGGCGGCCTAACGCCTCACGACGATCTCGGGTTACGCCTGGGCGGTCGTGTACAATCGCGTGCTGGCGTCCAGTCAATCGGTTGAACAAGGTGGATTTACCAACATTAGGTCTGCCAACAATGGCGATACGAAATTCCATCACTCTTCCCCTGCCTTAGCGATAGGCAGATAACCGTCCACGGTCATCAAGAATGATTAATGTTCCAGAAACAACAATTGGTGCCCCTGATTGGGCAGCACCAAATGACTGGCTATCCAAGATTTCGCCTGTATCAGCATCGAGGAAAAGGCCCTTGCCATTCTGATCAATCACAATGATTCTGCCGCCAGCCGCAATTGGCCCAACATAACGCATCGCATCATCTGATACCGTCAGGTTAAGGGGCACAGCACCTGGCAGTTCGCTGATCCAGCGAATGCTACCATCTTGACGACGGATAGCATAAACCCTGCCTTTAGCACTAACGGCAAAAATAGTTTTACCAGCCACCCAAGGCTGTTGGTGGGTAGCCATGCCAATTTCCCAAGATTGCGCCCCTATGCGGGCGTTATAGGCCGCAAAGCGTCCAGACATACTGCCGGCAAAAACCATATTGCCGTCATAAACGGGATGCGCAACGATGCTATTAATATTATCAAGAGCTGTGCGAGGTGATCGTACCGACAGGTCATCACCCCATAACAATTCACCCCGATCAAGGGTGAGAACAGATAATTCGGCATCATTTCCTGTCAGAACCAATTCCCCGTTATAAATGGCTGGCGAAGCTGCCCCTAGCACCCTTGTTGATTCTATATTACCAACTCGTGACCATAAAATCTCACCATCACTGGCAGAAAGCACAAAGAGTCTGCCATCCAAATCGGTAACGGCAACACGGCCATCAGTCGCTGTTGGTCCCCCCATCAGAGGCAAATCAAAACGCACATTCCACAAAGAGGATCCATCTTCAGCATTAAGTGATACCAGCATATTTCCGCCAGCATGGGCAAAAATCTGATCGTTATCTAGGGCGAGACCACCACTCACCGCAGGCTGAGATTTATCAGCATTAGGTTCTATTTCTACACGCCAACGGACACTGCCATCATTTAAATTGACTGCGGTCAGTTGAGCATCAGGGGTAACGCTAAAGACACTGTGTTGATTGGCAATCGGTGAGGCCATCAATGTTCCTAAATCAGCATCCGTGCCGATGGATACGCTCCACACCCGTTGAAGAGGCCATTCCAGCGCAAGATGCCCCCCACTATGGTTAGCGACAAGCCCGGATTGGCTATAAATGATATTTGGCAACATTTCGCCAATTTGCGCACCTTCAGATGCCGCAGACGAATCGATTTCAGGCAAGCTTTCAACAGCCAGAACCGCAGATCTCTCACCCGGCAAGATAACATCTTTATTTCCACAAGCCGCCATTGTCACCAACAGGAGACAAGAGACCATCATTTGCCCGATGCGATAGATCATGACTTTGCCCGTTCTTTCCTCAAGTTACTGATTGACGCCAAGCGCTTGTTCCAGCAATTGCCTTCGGGCATTGGCGCGTGGTGTTAGGACTTGGCCGTCAGCTTTCCATTCTTGCAAGCTGCGCTGAGTAGAGGCCATATCACCTGTTTCAAGGTAAAGGGCAATTTGCCATTCTTTGACCAGAGAAGCCCAAGGGCTAGAAGCTTTATCAATCTGGGCAAGGCGATCAAGTCGTTCCGCCACTGTTGTGGTGTCAGCGGAATGGATCACAGAAAGAAGCCGTGCCGCATCCTGATAAACCTGGGCAAGATCACTATCTTCTGCCAAGGCCATATATAAGGCTTCGGCCGCTTTTGGGTCTGTCTTAGCTAATTCAGCGGCAGTTGCGAAACGCGCTAACATGCCATAGCCACCCGTCTCTTGTGTCAATTCAGACAGGTTACCAAGCATATCATCAGATAAGACCGCCGTTTGGTATCGATTGGCTAGGTCCTCACGATGAGCTTGATCCCAATACATATAGCCTTGCCTGCCTGCAACCAGAAGTATGATGGCAATCACACCACCAATGACATAGCCCCCATAGCGGCGCATCAAAAGGCGAGCGCGGTCAGCTTTGAGTTCTTCGTCAATTTCGTGAAAAATATCGCTCATTTGTCATCCCATGTCTTGACCGAATGGTGCTTAGCATTGCAACATAATAGAATTATATGGGATAATCCAGCATAGATCACCACTAGAAAGAGATAAGCTCATAAATACCTAAAGAAAACACTAATAAAGGATGGTTTTGCCAGATGAATATTGTGCTTACTGGCCACGAAAATAAAAATAAAAACAGTACTGGTTATTTTTCCCGTGCTGAGCTTAATCAGATTTTAAATGTTTATGCCCGATTTGTCTCTGCTGGAGAATGGCGCGATTACGCGCTTGATCATCTTGATGGTTTGGCAGTGTTTTCAATTTATCGCTCTTGCGTAGAAACGCCAATTTTTACGATTGAAAAACACAAGCTCAAAGGTAATAATCGCTGGCAATATCAACTGCGTGATCGGCGCAAATTGATAAAGACCGCTGGCCGCATTGATGCTATTCTCCAAACCCTAAAAACTCTGCCCCGATTAGTGCATGGGTAAAAGGATACGGACATAACTGTTATCAAGATAATATTGCTAACCAAATATTCACCTTAGGAGAAATCATATGGAAGCTGGTGAAGCGAGTCGCATCGAACGGTATCTGCGACAGAAATTCAACAACAACACCCTAAAAGCAAAACCAAGATCAGATGATGTTGCTGAAAGTTCTGCTGAAATTTCCATGGATGGTGAGTTTGTTGGTGTGATTTTCAAAGACACCGAAGATGGTGACACCTGCTTTCATTTCCAGATGACAATTCTGGACGAAGATTTGGATTAAACCCTATCCAGCTAACGTCATTTTTCTTCTGATGATGATTTTTTAATCTTTGTTTGTCCTGTGGTGTAGGCATCACCAAGATGTTCCATGCCTCTGGTTTTAGCAAGTGCGATTTGCTTTTGGCGTTCTGCAAATCGCTGGCGCTTTTCTTCAGAAAGGCTGTCGATGCAATGCGAACAACTGATCCCTGGCACATAAGCCGGATGCTCACGATCTTCTGCTGATAACGGCACGCGGCAAGCATGACAAAGTTGATAATCCGTAAGGCTTAACCCGTGTCCAACGGCAACGCGCTCATCAAAAACAAAGCAGCTACCCTCCCATTGGCTTTGTTCAGGGGGGATTTCTTCAAGATAGCGCAAAATGCCGCCTTTCAGATGGAAAACTTCATCAAGACCGATGCGTTTGGCAAATGCAGTTGATTTTTCGCACCGGATTCCGCCTGTACAAAACATGGCTAATTTTGGCTTTCGCCCTTCGGCTTCCCAAATCTGCTTTTGGTCTTCTAGCCACTGGGGAAACTCACTAAAGCTTGTGGTATTGGGGTTAATCGCACCGCTAAAACTGCCTATTGCCACTTCATAATCGTTGCGCGTATCCACAACAATCGTATCAGGATCAGAAATCAGATCATTCCAATCATCAGCATCCACATAGGTGCCAGCATGTTCTAAGGGGTTAATATCTGCGACCCCCATTGTTACAATTTCAGGTTTCACCTTTACCTTAAGTCGGCGAAAAGGCATTTCGGCAGCCGCGGAGTATTTGATTTCCATTCTTGGCCCAGAAATCAACTGACCAAGAGCATCAGAAAGCACCGCTATCGCCTCTGGCGTGCCAGCAACCGTCCCATTGATGCCTTCATGCGCGATTAATAATGTGCCACGTATACCTTG
>JAQCJL010000105.1 GCA_027593125.1 Pseudomonadota bacterium
CAATGGCAAACCCCGTCTTCAGGCGAAACGCTGGATTTGTTTAATCCGTCAACAGGGGCGGTTTTGGCAAAAATTGCGCGCGGTAACGCTGATGATATTGACCGCGCCGCCGCCGCAGCAAATGCGGCATTGTCCGGCCCATGGAGCCGGCTGAGCGCCGCCGAACGCGGGCGTTTGATGATGCGCTTGTCCAACTTGATACATGAGCGCGTCGATGATCTGGCGATTATTGAAGCGCATGATGTTGGAAAACCATTAAAGCAAGCGCGTGCAGATGCGCTGGCGATGGCTCGTTATTTTGAGTTTTATGGCGGTGCTGCTGATAAGGTGATGGGCGAGACCATTCCCTATCTGGATGGATATACCGTTTATACCATGCGTGAGCCAATCGGAGTGACGGGTCACATTGTTCCGTGGAATTATCCCATGCAGATTTTGGGGCGGTCAGTCGGGGCGGCGTTGGCGATGGGAAATTGCACTGTGCTGAAACCAGCTGAACAAGCGTGCCTGACCGCATTGGCGCTTGGCAGTCTGGCTAGCGAAGCTGGTTTCCCGGACGGTGTTCTCAACATTGTTCCGGGGCTTGGCCATGAGGCTGGGGCCGCCTTATCTGTGCATCCAGGTATTCATCATGTCTCTTTTACGGGTTCGGTTGCCACAGGCAGACTTGTGCAAACGGCGGCGGCTCAGAATGTTATTCCGGTGACTTTGGAGCTTGGCGGCAAGTCACCGCAGCTGGTTTTTGAGGATGCGGATCTGGAGCAGGCCTTGCCGTTTCTGGTGAATGCGGGGATCCAGAATGCCGGACAGACTTGTTCAGCGTCGTCGCGCATTCTGGTGGCAAGACCGATTTTTGATCAGGTCGCGTCACTCATGGCTGAGCGATATGCCGCGCTAAAAACAGGTCCAGCGATGCAGGATTTGGATGTTGGGCCGTTAATTTCATCCACCCAGCATGAGATTGTCGCAGGGTTTCTGGAGCGCGGCGCAGATCTTGAGATTCTGGCAAAAGGGCAGTTGTCAGAGACTGCCGAAAAGGGCGGATATTATCAGCCGCCGGTGCTGCTAAAAGGTGATAATCCAGCGCATGAACTTGCCCAGGATGAGATTTTTGGCCCGGTACAACTGCTGCTGCCATTTGAGGATGAGGCCGAGGCACTGGCGATCGCCAATGGCACGAAATACGGGCTTGTTGCATCAATCTGGAGCAAAGACGGGGCTCGTCAGATGCGGCTTGCACGTGGGCTGCGCTCTGGTCAAGTATTCATCAATAATTATGGCGCTGGTGGCGGCGTTGAGCTACCTTTTGGCGGTGTTGGCCATTCTGGACATGGCCGCGAGAAAGGATTTGAAGCCCTTTATGGGTTTTCATCACTTAAAACAGTGGCTGCACTGCACGGATAGGAATGGCAAGCTGGATATTTAGTCCAGCCAGGAGGGAGAGGATAATGAGATTAGAGAACAAGACTGCAATCATTACCGGCGGTGCGTCGGGCTTTGGCGCCGGGATTGCCGAGACCCTTGCCAGGGCAGGGGCAAAGATTGTCATCGCTGACATTAATCTTGAAGCGGCGCGTGCGGTAGCCGACCGCCTCAATGGGACTGCGGTAAAAGTCGATGTCAGTAATGCCGGAGAAATGGCTGCGCTGGTGGCCTCGGCGATGAAAGATCATGGCAGTATTGATGTTTTCGTAAATAATGCCGGCATCACGCATCTGCCACAACCGATGGAAGATGTTGAGGAAGATGAGTTTGATCGCGTTTTGATGGTCAATACAAAATCAGTTTATCTGTCAGCCAAATATGTCGTTCCGATCATGAAGCGGCAAAAATCTGGGGTGATTTTAAACATTGCCTCAACCGCCGGTGTCTCGCCGCGTCCAAATCTTAGCTGGTATAATGCCACCAAAGGATGGATGATTACCGCCACCAAAAGCATGGCCATTGAACTGGCGCCGCACGGCATTCGGGTAAATGCCCTCAATCCGGTAGCTGGCGAAACCCCATTACTAAAAAGTTTTATGGGCGAAGATACCCCAGAAATCCGGGCAAAGTTTCTGTCCTCAATCCCTATTGGCCGCTTTTCAACGCCGCAGGATATGGGCAATGCGGCACTGTTTCTTTGTGCTGATGAGTCATCCATGATCACAGGCGTTGCCATGGAAGTTGATGGTGGGCGCTGTATCTAACCGCCCAAAACCCAACCAGCAAAGGAGCTCTGTGCCATGAATATCAACACCATGAAGGTCAGGGCAGGCCCGCGTAATCTGATCACCGATGTCGATGGGATTTTGGTTGGTAATGCTGAAAATCATGCTGTCAAAACGGGCAGTACGGTTTTATACGGCGAGAGGCCGTTTACCGCGAATGTGCATGTGATGGGCGGTGCGCCTGGCACGCGTGAGACTGATTTACTGGCGGCAGATAAACTGGTCAGCCAAGTTGATGCGTTGGTTTTATCTGGCGGATCTGCGTTTGGACTAGATGCAGCATCGCATGTTGCAACACTTCTCCGCGCTGAGGATCGCGGGCTTGCTGTGGGAAGCGTGAAAGTGCCGATTGTTCCAGCGGCCATTCTTTTTGATTTGCTGAATGGCGGTGATCAGAATTGGGTGAAAAACCCATGGTTTGAACTTGGCGGTAAGGCGTTTCATGCGAAAGCGCGTGATTTTGATTTAGGCTCAGTCGGGGCAGGCTTTGGTGCCACAACTGCAGATTTAAAAGGCGGCCTCGGATCTGCCTCGATTGTTCTGGAAAGCGGTGTCAGCATTGGGGCATTGGTTGCGGTGAACTCGCTTGGGTCTGTTATTCAGCAGGGATCACCGCATTTCTGGGCCGCCTATCATGAAATGGATGGGGAGTTTGGTGGCTTTGGCTCATCGCCAAACAAAATCGATATTAGCGATATCCCTTCTAAAATGGATCGCCGTGATGCGGGTGAACAAGATGCGGGTGAACAAATGGCTAATGGCAATACCACCATCGCCATTGTGGCCACTGATGCGACCCTGGATAAAGCGCAATGCAAACGCATGGCGGTGGCGGCGCATGATGGTATGGCGCGCGCCATCTGGCCCAGCCATACGCCGTTTGACGGCGATTTGGTATTTGCACTTGGAACTGGCGCAAAACCTGCATTGCCGGAAAGTGAGATGATGGCGTTGGGTCATTATGCAGCGGTGTGCCTAGCACGAGCCATTGCACGAGCGGTCTGGCATGCGACACCGGCGGAGGGGGATCTTTTCCCCACATTTGCGGAAAAATTTGGCCTTTAGATAAACAATCCCTTGCTTTGGGGAAACTTTGATATTCCAACTAAACAAAGAAAATTTTTGATCGGTAACTTTGCAAAATAACGATCATCACGAATGGGCGATAACAAGGAAAGCATCGTTCTTTCTAGGCTAACTTGATAGCAAAGGAAGAAGGATTTTTAAAAAACACCAAGTTTTTATTTGAAAAAACTAAACAAGAAGATACTATGTTGATAAAATATCAACATAAGGTTTTTCAATGTCACATTTAACCGTTCGCATTTGGCGGGGTGCTGATGAAGGCGAGTTTCAGGATTTTTCCGTTCCTATGCGTGAAAATCAAACGGTGCTTGATGTTGTTAGCGAAGTCCAGCGTACACAGGATCAGAGTTTAAGCTATCGTTTTGCTTGCCGCGTTGGTGTCTGTGGGTCATGCGCCATGATGGTTAATGGCAAGCCGCGCTGGACCTGCCGAACGCATATTCGGTCGCTGAAATCTTCGGTGGTAACCATTGCTCCCCTTCGCAACATGCCGCGCATCAAAGATCTGGTTACAGATATGTCAGGTTTCATAGATAAATGGGGCAGGGCAGGCAATGTCTTTGAAAGCCAGCGTGATAGGGGGGATGCTCCTGCTTTGGTCGATCCATCCTCACCGATGCGGAAAGTGGCAGATGCCGCTATAGAATGCATCAATTGCGGTGTGTGTCATGCGGCTTGCGATGTGGTCAGCTGGAATGATGCCTATCTTGGCCCAGCCGCACTTAACCGCGCATGGTCATTGGTGAATGATGAACGCCATAGCGGTAAAAAAGAAACTATGATGGCGGCGATGGGGGATGGCGGATGTGGGAATTGTCATTCCCAGGGCAATTGCATGGCGGCATGCCCCATAGGGTTAAGCCCAACGCGATCTATCGCAGGACTTAAGAAAATGAGCTTGATGAGTTTATTGGGGGGATCTGATGCCTAACCCCATGTTTGAGATGCGGTTATATTTGCTTCAACGGCTGACGGCGATCTTGATGTTACCCATGGTCATTGGGCATCTGGCAACGATTATGTATGCAACTCGATCTGAATTAACGGCGGCTAGTATACTGGAGCGGACGCAATCTTCGCCTTGGTTAGTGGTGTTCTATACTGGCTTTGTTATTTTGGTTTCTATTCATGCGCCTTTGGGGCTTCGCAAAATTATGGGGGAATGGTTGCGGGTTTCCCCCAAGCTGGCAAATAGGATCAGCGTGTTGCTTTTTCTTGGGTTTCTTGGTCTTGGGCTACGCGGAGTTTGGGCATTAACCGGTGGCACAATGTCATGACGGAACATCGCATTAACCTAAGCTATCTGGCGTTTCTTATGCACCGTTTATCTGGTCTGGCCTTAGTGTGTTTTTTGCCATTTCATTTCCTTGTGTTGGGATTAGGCCTAGAAGGTGAGGCAGCACTAGATGATATGCTGGTTTTTACCCAGCAACCGTTGGTGAAATTTGGGGAATGGGTGCTGGTGGTGCTGTTCTCATTGCATTTGTTGTTGGGATTAAGGGTGCTGGTGATTGAGTGGGCCCCATGGCCACAACAAGGTGGACTTCGTTCCGGATGGGTGGTCATCGCTGGCCTTATCGCTCTGGCATTGGGATGGTTGTTTCTTGATGGGGTGATGTCATGATGATCGAAACAGGTAAAACCGATATCCTGATCATCGGAACAGGTGGGGCAGGGCTTTTTGCCGCGCTTCATGCCAAACAGGCAAATCCTGATCTTGATGTAACCCTTGCGGTCAAAGGGTTGGTTGGAAAATGCGGTTGCACGAGGATGGTGCAGGGGGGGTATAATGTCGCCCTAGCCGCAGGCGATAGTGTTGAGCGCCATTTCATGGATACGATTGTTGGCGGTAAGTGGTTGCCTAATCAGGACTTGGCCTGGCGGCTTTGTGAAAAAGCGGTAGAACGGGTCAATGAGCTGGAAAACGAAGTGGGCTGTTTTTTTGACCGCAACCCTGATGGTAGTCTTCACCAAAAGGCATTCGCAGGGCAAAGTTTTGATCGCACGGTTCATAAATCCGATCTAACAGGGATCGAAATTATTAACCGATTGATGGAAAAAGTCTGGGCCGCCCAAGTAAATAAACTTGAAGAGCACCGTGCTATTCGTCTTATTCGTGCCGCTGATGGGTCTGGTCTGGCTGGTGCTATGCTGATTGATATGCGCCGGGGTACCTATCGCTATATTGCCGCTAAGGCGATATTACTTGCCACCGGGGCAGGACCAACCATGTATCGCTATCATACACCGTCAGGCGACAAAACCTGTGACGGGCTAAATATGGCTTTGGATCTTGGGCTTGGCTTGCGTGACATGGAAATGGTGCAATTCCATCCTACGGGATTGCTGGGCGGGCCAGATACGCGCATGACAGGCACAGTCCTAGAAGAAGGGTTGCGCGGGGCTGGCGGGCATCTGGTCAATGGTGAAGGTGAACGGTTCATGTTCGGCTATCACGAGGCAGGTGAGCGCGCAACGCGCGATATTGTCAGCCGCGGCATTTATCAAGAAATGCGAGAAGGCCGAACAACGCCGATGGGAGGGGTTTATATCTCAATGGCGCATCTAGGGCCTGACCATGTGGCGGAGAGGTTTCCCGGGATGGTCAAACGCTGTCGGGACTGTGGATTTGATCTTGCAGGGGGTTTGGTAGAGGTAGTGCCCACCGCACATTACATGATGGGAGGCGTAAGTTTTTCAGCAGATACCAGCACAGAGATTGATGGTCTTTTTGCGGCTGGCGAGGATTGTGGCGGCGTCCATGGCGCGAACCGGCTTGGCGGCAATGGGGTTGCAAACTCTACGGTCTTTGGTGGAATAGCAGGCGACAGCATGGCTGCTTATGTCAAAGCGCGTAAGACTTGGCGTGATGCGGATCAGGCAGAACTTGATAAAGCTGTTGC
>JAQCJL010000106.1 GCA_027593125.1 Pseudomonadota bacterium
CATATAGGACACTTCGTCGGTCACTTTGCCGTTCACAACTTTGCGATACGGCGTTTCGATGAAACCGTATTTGTTCACACGTGCAAATGTCGCCAAAGAGTTGATCAAACCAATGTTTGGACCTTCTGGCGTTTCAATTGGACAAATCCGGCCGTAATGAGTTGGGTGAACGTCTCTCACCTCAAATCCAGCACGCTCACGGGTCAAACCGCCTGGACCAAGGGCAGACAAGCGCCGCTTATGGGTAATCTCAGATAATGGGTTTGTCTGATCCATAAACTGGGATAACTGGGAAGAGCCAAAGAACTCTTTTACAGCCGCAGCCGCAGGTTTTGAATTAATCAGATCAGTTGGCATTGTACGGTCAATTTCAACCGAAGACATGCGCTCTTTGATCGCGCGTTCCATGCGGACAAGTCCGATACGGTACTGATTTTCCATCAATTCACCAACCGAACGTACGCGGCGGTTTCCTAGGTGGTCAATATCGTCAATCTCACCCTTACCATCTCGCAAATCCACCAGAACCTTAATGATTCCAAGGATATCGTCACGGCGCAAAACCCGCATCTGGTCATCAACATCCAACCCGACACGCGCATTTAGCTTAACCCGACCAACCGATGACAGGTCATAGCGCTCACTGTCAAAAAAGAGGCCGTTAAAGAGCGCTTCTGCTGTTTCTAATGTTGGGGGCTCACCCGGGCGCATCACGCGATAGATATCAACCAGCGCATCTTCGCGTGAGTTGTTGCGATCAGCGGCTAGAGTGTTTCTTAAGAAACTGCCGATATTGACATTATCAATCGCTAGAAGACGGATTTTATCCGTTTTCATTTCTTGCAGGCTTTGTAGAATTTCTTCGGTAACGATATCGCCAGCCTCAGTCAACACAAGGCCCGTGGTCATATCAATGATGTCATGGGCAATATATTGACCAACAATCTGCTCATCACCGACCAAGACTTCTTTAATCCCACTTTCTTCAAGCTTGCGGAGAGAACGAGGGGTCAGTTTTTCGCCTTTAGCCGCAACCACTTCCCCGTTTCCAGCATTAATCAAATCATGGCTCAACCGTGCGCCACGCAAACGGCTAGCGTCGAAATCCGTCTGCCAGCCTTTTTTGCTGCGCTTATAATCAACAGATTCATAAAAATGATTAAGGATGGCTTCACGAGATAGACCATTGACTTTTGTCCGGTCAGGATCAATGCCCTCTTTTTTGCATTCCGCAACATAAGCTTCAGAAGCTTCGTCAATCAGCGCCATCAAAAATGTTGTGGCAGGAAGCTTACGCTTGCGGTCAATACGAACATTAATAATATCTTTTGCATCAAACTCAAAATCTAGCCATGAGCCGCGATAAGGAATTACGCGAGCTGAAAACAGCAATTTGCCAGAGGCATGAGATTTGCCGCGATCATGATCAAAAAAGACACCAGGGGAACGGTGCATCTGTGAGACAATCACGCGCTCTGTGCCGTTGATAATGAAAGTGCCGTTTTTAGTCATGAGCGGCATATCGCCCATATACACTTCTTGTTCTTTGGTATCACGTAAAGAACGTGTGCCTGTAATTTCGTCTTCTTCCCAGACAACCAAACGCAAAGTTACTTTTAGCGATGAAGCAAAGTTTAACCCACGCTGTTGGCATTCCTCAACATCATATTTAGGCTCTTCCAAGGTATAGGATACAAATTCCAAGATGGATTTGTCATTAAAATCACTGATGGGAAAAACCGACTGGAAGACTTCCTGAAGGCCTATGCTTTCGCGCTTTGAAGGCTCTACATCTCTTTGAAGAAACAAATCATAACTGCTTCTTTGAACATCAATCAGATTTGGCATTTTTGCTACTTCGGCGATAGAACCAAAGTTACGGCGAAAACGACGACGACTGTTGAGTGCGGTGATGCTTGATCCCATTGGTGGTACCTCTGTTCAAGTGTCTGATGTGCCAGTCTTTTATGATCTGGTCACAGAAACATATTTTATTTCGCCCGAGAATGGGCAATCCCCACACCGGAAAACCGATGTGGGGGAAGGAATATTCAAAGAATATTCAAGTTACTTGAGCTCAACCGATGCTCCAGCTTCTTCAAGGGCTGCTTTAGCAGCTTCGGCTTCATCCTTAGATACGCCTTCCTTGACTGGCTTCGGTGCTGCTTCAACAAGGTCTTTGGCTTCTTTGAGGCCAAGACCTGTCAGCGAACGAACAGCCTTAATGACGTTGATCTTGTTGTCGCCTGCACCGGCGAGGATCACATCAAATTCGGTCTTTTCTTCTGCAGCGGCACCGCCTGCGTCACCACCGCCACCAGCGGCAGCAACAGCAACAGGTGCTGCAGCAGCAGATACGCCCCACTGTTCTTCAAGAAGTTTTGCCAATTCGGCAGCTTCCATAACAGTAAGAGCGGAAAGGTCTTCTGCGAGTTTTGCAATATCAGCCATGTTTTTCTCCATTGGGCTTGAACTAAGCGATTTAATTTAACTGGGCTAACACCCTGCTACGACTGTAACTGATCTGCCCTGGCCTGAACCACCCGTGCCAGCTTGGATGCTGGAGCTTGGGTAACTCTTGCCAGTTTTGCTGCTGGTGCCAAAAGCAAGCCAGCAAGTTTGGCACGAAGTTCGTCAAGTGACGGCAATTTCGCCAGCGCTTCCACGCCAGATTTATCAAGTATCTGGCCGTCAATAGAACCGCCGATAATTGACATTTTGCTGTTTGACTTGGCAAACTCAACGAGGGTCTTTGCCGCTGCGACAGGATCATCGGACGTACCAATTGCCGTTGGCCCTGTGAAGTGATCATTTAGTCCCTCGAATTTCGTCCCATGCAATGCAATCTTGGCAATACGGTTTTTGGTGACCTTATAGCGGGCACCAGCATTCCGCATTTTTTCCCTGATTAGATTGCTTTCGGTGACAGTCAGCCCGACCTGATGAGTGATGATGACAGATGTCGCCTCACTAAAGGTCGCGTGCAGCGTTTCGACCAGCTTGGTTTTTTCGGATTTTTTCACCGATTGTCTCCGCTAGTTTATGGATATGACCAACATAGCCATATCCGGTTGCACGTAGAGATTGTTCTTTTCCACCACGATGAAAAAAAACAACCACCAAGGCCTGCCCATTAGTTCAAGCGAAAAATCGCTATCTCCGTCTGAGTAGGATATTTAAGCCTTTCAGCACCTACCTTCTTGGACAGGTGGAACCTTTCGGTTCCTTCAGCATCCCGGCAAAACCGGAATGTTGAATAAGTTAGCCAGCGATTTTGCTGACTTCTGTAGGATCAACAGCTACGCCAGCACCCATTGTGCTGCTGATAGCGATCTTACGAACAAATACGCCTTTGGCGCCAGTTGGGCGCGACTTACTGATAGCTCTGATAAACGCAGAAGCGTTTTCATGTAACTGATCAGCACCAAAGCTTGCTTTGCCAATACCAGCATGAACAATCCCTGATTTTTCTGCACGGAACTGAACTTCACCAGCTTTGGCTGCTTCAACCGCTTTAGTCACATCTGGAGTGACTGTGCCAAGCTTTGGATTAGGCATCAGGCCCTTGGGGCCTAGCACTTTACCAAGACGTCCAACCACACCCATCATATCTGGGGTAGCGATCACACGGTCAACATCAATTTTGCCTGACTGCATGGCTTCTGCCAAATCTTCTGCGCCAACAACATCCGCACCAGCTTTCTTAGCTTCTTCAGCTTTGTCGTCGCGAGCAAAAACCGCAACACGCATGGACTTACCTGTGCCGTGAGGAAGCGCGACAACACCCCGCACCATTTGATCTGAATGGCGCGTATCAATGCCAAGATTCATACAGATTTCAATAGTTTCATCGAATTTGGCGGTGGCGTTTTTCTTGACCATGCCAACAGCATCTTCCAGAGCGAAGACCGCTTCTCTATCAAATGATTCGTAAGCTGCTTTAAGTTTTTTTCCAGCCATGATTTACTCCACCACTTCCAAGCCCATTGAACGGGCAGATCCTTTAATCATTTGAACCGCGCCGTTTTGATCAACTGCGTTTAAATCATCCATTTTCTGATCAGCAATCTCACGAACCTGATCCATTGTCACCTTGCCTACCGTGCCACGACCTGGAGTCTGGCTACCTTTAGGAAGCCCAGCTGCTTTCTTGAGGAAATAGCTGACTGGCGCCTTTTTCATGTTGAAGGTGAAAGATTTATCAGAATAAACCGTAATCACGACCGGAATAGGCATATTTTTTTCAATGCTATCGGTCGCAGCGTTAAACGCCTTGCAGAATTCCATAATATTGACCCCACGCTGACCAAGCGCTGGGCCCACTGGAGGAGACGGGTTTGCCGCACCTGCAGGAATTTGCAACTTTATATATCCATCAATCTTCTTTGCCATAACGGTATCCTTATCTAACCATAATGCTAGGTTGATTTTTCAACTTGGGAAAACTCAAGATCCACTGGTGTTGATCGACCGAAAATCGAAACTGTCACCTTAAGCCGTGACTTATCTTCATCAACCTCTTCCACCAAACCTTTAAACGATGCAAACGGGCCTTCGGCCACGCGAACCCATTCACCAATCTCAAAGATCACATCGGAATGTGTCCGTTCAATGCCTTCGGTCACCTGCTTGATTAAGCGCTCTGCCTCAGCATCTGAGATAGGCATAGGCTTACCGCCGGCCCCAAGAAAGCCTGTAACGCGGTTATGGGAATTGACGATGTGCCAAGCCTGATCGGTCAAGTCCATTTTAATCAAGATATAACCGGGGAAAAACTTTCGCTCAGCGTTAACGCGAGCACCGCGGCGCATTTCTACTACCTCTTCGGTAGGAACCAGCACCTCTTCGATATCATCATCAAGTCCATAGGTCTCCGCTTGCTCGCGAATTGCCTGAGCGACTTTCTTTTCTGATCCAGAAAAGACGTGAACAACATACCAGCGTTTAGCCATCTTTAAGTAATTCCCAAACGCGACCATGAAACAGAGTCAGCGTCACTAAATCTTTATCCACCAAATCCCAACACAAGTTGCACCAGATTGCTTAAAACCCAGTCCACAAGCATAAAAAACAAGGCCGCGATGAACACCATCACCAGCACTGTGATAGTACCTGTGACAACATCGCGCCTTTTAGGCCAAGTAATACGGCTAATTTCCTGCCGAACCTGACGTACAAATTGTGTAGGTGTAACTCTAGCCATTTTCCCTCAATCGTGCAAGCTTTTCATGCCTTCAAATGCGGTTTTTTATGCAACTACATATCATCCACAGGTTTAGGCGGCACAAATATTTCTTCACAATCCCAGATGAGAGGCGGTAATAGCGCACCGCCGCGGCTTTTGCAAACAGATTTTTTCTTTTTATCGGTAGTTTTGCAAAGCTGGCATCAATTAGGGCATTTCATAGCCTTCACGCGGGCGAATGGTCAGGATCATAAAGAAAACACCCCAAGCCAATAAAGCTAAAAGGATCATTGCCATAAAAAACAAAGCGCTGCCACCTGTGGCATAAATATATCCCGCTACAGATGGGCCAATTGCCATGCCAAGCGCCCTTGGTGTAGTGATCCAGCCTTTTGCCCGGCCATAAACCGCTGCGCGAAAATACATATTCGTAATAAAGCCAAAGGACACGGTTAACACCCCATGCCCCATTCCAAACATTGCCATCCCCAACACCACCAAAGGCAAAGATGAAAATTGGATCAGCACAAGCGCTGCTGGAACCATAGCAAAGGCCAATATCGCAGTTATTCTGGCATCGTGGCGAGCGCCAAAGCGCATCTCAAGCACACGCCCCACCACTTGAAACGGGCCGTAGACGCTAGCCAAAATGACCGCAAGACCAAGATCAGCAAAACGTTCAAAATACCAATGGATCAGCATTAAGGTAATACCCGCAAAAGACATATATTCTAGACAAGAGGCCGAGGCCAGAGTCATTAAGGCTACTTTTTCGTTACGAGTTAGCTCTGTCCAGCGGAACGGTACTGCAGGCGTATCCGGCGCCATCCGTCCGGGCATGGCCATTCCTAATCCCATTCGCCCAATCCATACCGCCATTACCACTAATAATAATGCCATCAAGATCAGGCTATGAAATAAACCAAATCGGGACAATAACGTGGCAACTGATAACCACGTCAATGTGCTAGCAACGCCGCCATAAAAGGTAATCA
>JAQCJL010000107.1 GCA_027593125.1 Pseudomonadota bacterium
TTTTAGATGGGGCCGGGCCTTTGTGGTTGATCCAACGCAATTTGATATTGCCAAAGAGGTATCCAAACCTGAAACTGTTGATGCCATCATTCATGACCGGATAAAGCGGTTAACCGCCTATCAAAATCAACGCTATGCTAAAACCTATCAGGACACTTTAACCAAAATCTGTGATGCGGAGATAAGGCCGTCACAAGAGTTTACGAAAGCGGTGGCCAAAACTCTTTATCAACTGATGGCCTATAAAGATGAATATGAAGTTGCACGCCAATTTACCAGCCCTCAATTTAAGCAATCCCTTGCGGAGCAGTTTGATGGCAATTACCAGATTGTGCACCATTTTGCGCCGCCATTATTAGGCGGCATTGACCCGGCTACGGGGCGCCCAAAAAAACGCCGCTTTGGCAAATGGATTAGACCTTTTCTGCGTTTGCTTGCCCAAGGTAAATCTTTGCGCGGGGGGTGGGCTGATATCTTTGGTTATACTTCTGAACGCCGCATGGAGCGCGCCTTGATAACCGAGTATCAAGACATGATACAGCAAGTGATAACCGGACTTACCCCAGACAATTATCAAATTGCGGTCGATCTGGCTAAAGCACCACAAGAAATCAAAGGATTTGGCCCTATAAAAGATAAGGCGGTAAAACAAGTGAAAGCCCGGCAAAAAGCCTTAATTGAACGCTTTCACACCATATAAAAACCGCCCACATAGAAAGGGGGCATTCTAAAAGGGGCTAGGCAACTTGTGATGATGCCGCACGCTGATCTGATACGACCGTAATACGGTTCATGCACCGATAGGCTGGCAGATAATCCGCAACCGCATAATGCATAGTAATTCGGTTATCCCACATGGCGATATCCCCCACCTGCCATTTCCATCTCATCTGTATTTCTGGCCTGTTCATATGATTGGCGAGCCATGTTTTTAGGGCATTGGACTCATTAGTGGTTAGATCGACAATATGGTTTACAAAGGCTTCGTTAAAGTTCAGGAAGATTTTGCCACTGACAGGATGCTTTTCAATCAGTGGGCGAATATTATGACCGAAACGCCCAACGGCATCATTCAGTTTATGAATGCCTGTTTCAACATCCAAATTCACTGAAAAATTATTTCTAAAATCACCCATATCATGAATTGCTTTTAGATCGCTGAGATACGCTTTCATCCTTTCAGGTAGCCTCTCATAGGCCGCGCTTGTGCTTGCCCAAAGGGTATCTCCACCTACCTCAGGAACCACTCTCGCAACCAAAACAGAAGCAAAAGGTTGTTCAGGTTTGAAGGTCAAATCCGTATGCCATGAATTGGTATCAGGCGGGGTATCCGCGTTATTTTCTAATTTCACAATATTTTCAAAACCATCAACATGCGGATAAATAGGATGTGGCTCATCGATTTGACCAAAGCTTTTCGCAAAATTGAGATGGGCAGCAGGAGATATCTCTGCCCCTCGGAAAAAGATCACCTGATGTTCTAAGAGCGCATCATAAATCAGATGCTGCGTTTTCCCATCAATAGGTTTTGAGAAATCAACACCGCTAATTATTGCCCCCAAAGCAGGGGTGATTTTGTTTATGTTCAGCACAATTCTCTCTCTCAATCGTGGCACCTTATTTATACAACATTTTTCAACTGCCTAATAATATTTCTTACCTCCTTGCTGTGGCATTGATGGGCATATGTTTGGCTGAGGTCACGGCGAAGACCCTGAATGTAAATGTGAATGTGAAATTGATATTATGTAATATGTAAATATTTACAATTTAGTTATTTACACAATTATCATTGCATTAGCTGATACCGCAGATTAATGATCATTTATCAACCTTTTGTCATTGGAGCTGTATCATGGAAAATCAGTCACAAACCTTCGAAACTCACACTCGCGCGCCCGCAGGCCGCTTTAAGAATGTAACCAGAGATTACACCATTTCAGAAGTGGAACGTCTATCGGGATCAGTCGAAGTGGAACATTCCCTTGCCCGGCGCGGTGCAGATACCTTATGGCATCTTCTGCACACAGAAAATTATGTCAACACACTTGGTGCTATTACCGGCAATCAGGCCATGCAGCAGATACGAGCCGGGTTAAAAGCCATTTATCTGTCTGGCTGGCAAGTCGCCGCTGATAATAATGGATCTGGCCAAATGTATCCTGATCAATCCATTTATCCCGCTAACTCTGGGCCCGAACTGGCAAAAAAAATAAACAACACGTTACGCCGAGCTGACCAAATTGAGCGACTGGAGAATGGAACGACAAGTGTTGATTGGCTGGCCCCGATTGTTGCCGATTGTGAGGCTGGATTTGGCGGCGTCTTGAACGCATTTGAAATCACACAGGCTTATATCGAAGCAGGTGCTGCCGGTGTTCATTTTGAAGATCAATTAGCATCAGAAAAAAAATGTGGGCATATGGGGGGAAAGGTTCTCATCCCAACTCAGCAAGCCATTGCCAACCTTAACTCAGCCAGACTGGCGGCTGATATTGCAAAAGTTTCAACCATCATTATGGCGCGCACTGATGCTGAAAGCGCTCGCCTCATCACCTCTGATATTGATGAACGCGATCGCCCTTATATCACGGGGGAAAGAACACCCGAAGGCTTCTACATTCTGGACGATGATCATGCTTTCGAACGATGTGTTGAGAGAGGATTGGCTTATGCCCCATATGCTGATCTGTTGTGGATGGAAACATCAACCCCTGACCTAGATCAGGCTAGACGGTTTTCCGAAGCGATCAGAAAGCATTATCCAGACCAAATGCTTGCTTATAATTGTAGCCCTTCTTTTAACTGGTCAGCTAATTTATCGCCTGATGACATCCATGCCTTTCAAAAGGAAATTGGCAAGATGGGATATAAATTCCAATTTATCACCCTAGCAGGGTTTCATTCGCTGAATTACAGCATGTTCACTCTCGCACAAGCCTACAAGGCCGATGGCATGAAAGCATATTGTGAGTTGCAGAATGCAGAATTCGCCGCAGAAAAGGACGGATACACAGCCCACCGTCACCAAAGAGAAGTTGGTGCAGGATGGTTTGATGCAATTTCCACCACGGTAAAGGGTGGGGTCTCGTCAACCACAGCACTTCAAGAGAGCACAGAAAATGCTCAATTCAACAGCGCCGCTGAATAGCGTAATTGGGAGATATAAACATGTCAGAAACGCATGATCAAAAGAGCCAAGAGGACCGTGTTACAATCATAGTCCCTACTTTTTGCAAAATTGCCATGGAAATCCATAGGCAAAATATGTGGGAAAAAGGATACCGACTAGAGAGCAACGTGAAACAGCATACGTTTTGGGAAGGCGACGGAAAAGAAACCAAAACACTTTTTTCAGGTGAGCAAATGTACGCCGCTACCTTTGTGAAAAACTAGCCGCTGAATAGATTTCATCACATCAATGAAACCTATTCGTAGTTATGGCATCCAGAACATGAACCGGGCAGTTTGGTCTCTACGCTTAGCTCCCGGTTCATTACGTTTTTAACTCATCTCGTCACCAACGGCTTGCATAACTCTGGTCACCATATGCAAAAAATATTTATTCTTGGCATGCAATCCTGCCGTGGAGGCCGTTCAACTTAGGCTATCTAGTTTCAGAGAAGATTACGATTTTTTGCTTCCTCAGCTGCGATGATTTTGCGTTGCCGGAGACCAAGTTTTTCAAAAGCAAAAATAGCCGCCAGAACAACAAAAAAACCAAACCATTCTATCAAGGAAAGCTGTTGACCAAGAAAGACAAGCGCCAGAAGCGCGGCAAAAAGCGGTTCAACACAAGCAAGGAGTGAGGCGCGTGTCGTCCCAATAATGCGCGCCCCTTCAAAAAATAAAACCCAGCTTAGGACAAAAAAGACCCCATTTGACCCAATAGCCATGATGCCAATATTAGTCTGCGGAACGGTGAGAGCAAACCCCAAAGGTAGCATCGCCAGCATGAGGATAAGACCGATAATGCTGATGTAAAAATTAAGGACTGCCCCACCCATTTTGATTGCCAATTGGCTTGATGTTTCAATAAACATTATGAAACTGATTAACCCAATAACACTGATAAAAACGCCGTAAAAATTAATATCGCCCTTACCATCAAAAATCATGATGCCAAGGCCAGCCAGCACCACACCCATACAAAGCCACCGCGATATCAATAGCCGTTCCCCGCGTCTTAGCCATGCCAAAATGGCTATTCCAAAAGGGAAACTGTAAAGGATCAAAAGCACAAGACCGATATCAATAAACTCTACCGCGTGATAGGTAGCTGCCAGCAAAATCAACGCCGTAATCCCAGTCACAATTAATGGCAAAACCCCTCCACGCGGGATGTGGAATGATGCGCGTGTGACCATCCCATAGGGCAACAGAATAGCAGCACCGATGATAAATCGGCTCATGATCAAGAAATATAGCGATACCCCTTGATCAAGTGCCAGCTTGGCGGAGTTAGGGACAACGGCAAAACATATTGATGAAATCACGATAAGCGAGATGCCTATCATCTGTTTTGAGGTATTCATCGCCACGGCCCTATCATGTTCACTCATCAAAGTGGGATGAGTAACGCATGAATGCTTCTGATTGACTAGTGAAAATCCATCCGAATTCAGTTGTCATCAGGATCATTTTGATATTACCTAGAACTAGCAGAAGATTAGCGGATAACAACACCATCATCGTATTAGGTGCAACATGGCCACGCCTTCCTCTCCATCCCCTATCAACCGAACCAGAGACCGCGCCCCTGATGGCGATAAGCCAAAGGCAAAATCAGAATGGAATTATCATCCCCCCATTCCGATTGATAATAATCCGCTGTTTTCTTGGCCTATCCGCTGGAAAGACACATTGGTCTATTACCGCGACAGCTGGCTCGTGATATCAGAGGGGACAATTTTTATCCTGTTTGCGGTTTTGTCTTGGCACTTTCTTAGCCCAGATATAGCGGCCGCCCAGAATCTGCACTGGTCATGGATTGGCGGCATTTGGCTTCGGAATTTTCTGATCTTGCTGGGGGTTGCTGGCGTTCTGCATTACTATTTCTTTGCCCGGCAACAGCAAGGCACCGAGCTGAAATATGTTCCTTCCTTTATGTCCAAGGGCAGTCGGTTTCTGTTTAACAATCAGCTTTTGGATAATATGTGTTATGCGTTGATCAGCGGGGTGCTGATCTGGTCTGCTTTTGAGGTAGTAATGTTTTGGGCCATGGGCAATGGCTATGTGAATATAATCACGTTTCAGGATCATCCCATCTGGTTTGTTTTGGCTCTGCCTTTGATATTCATCTGGATTGCATTTCATTTTTACTGTGTGCATCGGTTATTGCATGTCAAGTTTCTGTATGATTGGGTGCATGCGTTGCACCACAGGAATATTGCCACAGGGCCGTTTTCTGGGGTTTCGATGCATCCGGTGGAACACTTGTTTTATTTTTCATCGGTACTGATCCACCTGATTGTACCAACGCATCCCGTGCACATTATTTTTCATCTCTATTCTTTGTCTTTGGGGGCGGTGTTCGGGCATACAGGGTTTGATGCGCTCTTGGTGAAGAACAAAAAACGCTTGGCCATAGGGCATTTCCACCATCAGCTTCATCATCGGTTTTTTGATTGCAATTATGGATCAGTGGATATGCCGTGGGATAAATGGTTTGGCACTTTTCATGACGGCAATCCAAACGCGATGAACCGGATCAGATCGACGCGAAAACTATAATTCTTAGGCAGGTATGCTTGCGCCGCCCTTGAGACGTAAGATTTGCTATCCTTCTTGTTGCAGGTTCAAGTCCTCACCCGCAACCAAAATTAAACAAAACCGCCAACCCATGGGCTGGCGGTTTCTTTATATATTTAAAGGTTAAAGTCTTTGATTTTAGGTTTCCCTGCTATCAAAAATCAGTTCTGGCAGTGGTGGCGGCGGAGCTGTGATATCTAACCCGTGAACATCCATAGCAAATTCAGCAAACTCAGATGGCATATTAGACGTTATCTTTGCC
>JAQCJL010000108.1 GCA_027593125.1 Pseudomonadota bacterium
AAATTTATTTGGCTTCAATTTTGTATCGAAGTCAAACCATCGCAGACAGCTTAAAACCCTGTCTTAAATAGTTGATCAAATTAATAAGGGGGGACATTGATTATGTCAGTAAAATCAGATCAACAAATGCATTGGAAAGCAACCAAGGAAGTGACCTTGGCGACCCTGCTTATTTGGGTTGTTGTTTCCTTTGTTATTCATTGGATGGGAGAAACGCTCAACTCTGCGTCTTTTCCAGGGGCCTATTTCATGGCAGGCATGGGATCACAGGTGATATTTGTCATTCTGGTCTTTTGGTTTGCCGCTCGTCAAAATCGTATTGACGAAGAATATGGCATGAGTGAGGGAGACTGATCATGAAACTTGAAGGTGGATTTATTAATAACCTCGGACGAGTTTATGGGATTTATACCCTTGGCTTTTTAGGTTTTGTTATTTTAATGGGCATCCTTGAGGCGGTTGGTGTTGCTAACATCTATATCGGCTGGATGTTTGTTGCGTTTACGGTTCTTATCTACGCCCTTATCGGTGTCTTGTCACGAACCATGGACTCTAATCAATACTATGTTGCCGGACGTGAAGTCCCGGCAGTATATAACGGTATGGCAACAGCCGCAGACTGGATGTCTGGGGCGTCATTTATTGCTATGGCTGGCGGTATTTATCTCAGTGGTTATCCTTACATGGCTTTCCTTGTGGGATGGACTGGCGGTTATGTGCTGGTGGCCTCGCTGATTGCGCCATATTTGCGTAAATTTGGTTGTTATACGGTTCCTGATTTTATCGGTACACGTTATGGCGGCAATCTCGCTCGTTTCTGCGCAGTTGTTATTCTGGTGGTGGCATCATTTACTTATGTTACTGCTCAGATTAATGGCACAGGCACAGTGGCGGCAAGGGCGCTTCAGATTCCCTTTGAAGTTGGTGTCTGGGTTGGTCTTGCTGGGATCCTTTTCTGCTCCATGCTTGGCGGTATGCGTGCGGTGACCTGGACACAGGTGGCGCAGTATATTGTTCTTATTATTGCTTACCTGATCCCTGTGTTCTGGATGTCCAATAAGCTAGGCTATGGTCTGATCCCACATTTTGCTCAGTTTGAAGCGGTGATGCGGGTGCAAGAACTTGAAGGTATCCTTGGCGTTGGTCAATTGCTACCTACTGCCGAAGCACAAGCAGAAGCTGGCAAACTGGCTGCATTGAAAGTGGGTATTAATGATGCCAGTGATGACTGGATGTCTCGCTGGAAGTTCTTTACCCTCGTGCTTTGTATGATGGCGGGTACGGCGTCCTTGCCTCACGTTCTGATGCGTTACTTTACGACCTCATCGGTCAAAGCCGCACGTCAGTCCGTGGGTTGGTCACTGTTCTTCATCTCATTGCTTTATCTGTCAGCACCAGCTTTGGCAACATTCACCAAGCTGTCACTTCTTGACCCTGATGTTGCTACTAGCATTATCGGCAAGTCAGTTGCCAGTGTTTCAAGCCTTGAGTGGATTCAGCAGTGGAGCAACGTTGGCTTCCTGAAGATTGTCGATGGCAATGGTGATGGAATTGTTCAGATCAACGAATTCTTCATGCGTGGGGATATCGTTGTGTTGGCAACTCCGGAAATGGCTGGTCTGCCTTATGTGATCTCCGGCCTTGTTGCCGCAGGTGGTTTGGCCGCGGCGATGTCCACGGCTGATGGTCTGCTTTTGGCGATTGCTAACGCGCTTTCCCATGACCTCTACTACAAGATCATTGATCCAAAGGTTGATACCGCTAAGCGTCTATTGGTCGCTCGGATCTTGCTTCTTGTGATTGGTGCCTTGGGGGCTTATGTGGCTTCGATGAAGCTAACGGGTATCCTAGGGGCTGTGGCTTGGGCTTTCTGCTTTGCCAACTCTGGCCTGTTTTTCCCACTCGTCCTTGGCGTTTGGTGGAAACGGGCTAACCGTGCTGGCGCTATCGCTGGTATGATTGGCGGCTTTGGTGTTGGGGCTTGGTACCTCTATCAGGTACAGAATGGCATGGCACCATGGTATGGCATTGATGGTCTGCGCTTTGGTATGATCGGCATGCCGGTCAGCTTGTTCCTCATGGTGGTGGTAAGCCTCATGACGAAAGAGCCAGATCAAGAAATCCAGGATATGGTGGATTCCATTCGGACACCAAAAGGTAAGACTTACGTCGAAAGCCATTAAGGCAACCTTTAATCCATAATATTGACGGGGCAGGTGCTTTTCCTGCCCCGTTTTTTGTGGCAGGATATGACCAACGAAAATCATATGCATTAAGCCATAAGCTAAGCCAAATTAGGGGTATAGATCATGCCAGACGCTGTTAGTGTTTTTCCCATTTGGGTTATCATTTTGGATTATATTATGGGCGCGGCCATGTGGACATTGATTGGCCGTTTTGGGATGAGTCTGTTTCTCCGCGAAGATTCGAATTTCTTTTTTAACAAAGCGTTTCAATGGATGACCAATCCTCTGATCCGGCTTTGGGCGCCAATCACCCCGGCCTTTTTGATCCCACGGATGCGTCCCCTTTATGTGGCGTGGTTCCTCTATATGGTGAGGTTTTATGTGATGCCTCTTGCTATGGGATATAGCGTCATGGGGGTTCTGTCCTTTCCGCTTGAAAGTGAAATTGCCTTTTTCATCTATGATATTGGAAACTTCTTAACGACAAAACAGTAACCCTGTCCCCACGGCAAAGGCATGAGGGGATTTAATCTAAGGTAAAGGGATGCGCCCAGCACATATTCTGATTGCCCTGATTGTGCCCCTGACATGGGGATTTGGTTTTGTATCAGCCAAAGCGGGTCTTGGGCATTTTCCGCCTCTTTTGCTAATGGCAATGCGGTTTCTTTTGGCTGGTGCTATTTTGGTTTGGCTTGTCCCTGTGCCTTGGGGGTATTTTGCTAAACTGTCATGGATCGCATTTATTGCCTCAACCTTGCAATATGGGCTGACCTTTTCAGGACTCGCTCTTATCGATGCAACACCAGCTGTTTTGCTTGTCCAGAGTGAAGTGATCTTTGGCTTAATCATCGCCGCGGTGATGTTAGGAGAAACGCCTAACCGACAACAGATCATAGGAATGGTGGTAGCGATCATAGGTGTGATAGTTATTCTTGGGGCGCCGTCCTTAGGGAATGATTATGTTGGCATGATGCTGGTGTTATCAGGGGCCTGCATCTGGTCATTTGGTCAGGTGATGGTGCGGTCACTTCATGGGGCCATAGGCGGTTTTCAATTAACGGCATGGCTTGGTATTATTGCGGGTCTTCAGATGAGCCTGGCCTCACTGCTTATAGAAGGCAATCCTTATCCTCTTATTGTCTCGGCGAGTTTGGTGGATTGGGCGGCTGTGATTTATCTGGGTATTGTGATGACGGTGATTGGTTATTCCGCATGGTATTTTGTCTTGGGGCGGTATCCTGTGCCGATGGTAATGCCTGTGCTTTTACTACTTCCACCTGCTGCTATTCTTGGGGCTGTGGTCTTTTTAGGCGAAACCCCTGAATGGGACGTGCTTGGTGGTGGGGCGCTGGTGATATTTGGCGTTGGTGTCACCATGATTGATAAAAAGACTTTGCCGTGGTCACGCCAGCGCAAAACAGAACCATCCCTAGAAATGGGTGATCAGTTATAATGAAAGGAAACCATCATGCCTGATACCATGATCTCAACGCCACCCAGAGGATTTGCCAAAGCGGAATTCGAACAACGCTGTGCCGCCGCCCAAGCTGTTATGGCAGAGATGCAACTTGAGGTTATGGTTTTTGCAACTGAGCCTGAGATTCGCTATTTCACCGGTTTCATGACCCCCTTCTGGCAAAGTCCAACCCGACCCTGGTTTGTTGTTTTGCCTGCTAGTAGTCAGCCAATTGCAGTGATCCCAACCATTGGTGTGCCATTGATGGAAACCTGTTATGTTGGAGATATCAAAAGCTGGGCTTCACCAGCCGAAACCGATGATGGCATTAGCCTATTGTCAGATGTGATCTGCGCTCATGTTCCGGCATCAGGCCGGATTGGAATGTTAATGGGGCGCGAGTCAGCCTTGCGGATGCCGCTTGCTGATATTTTTGCCCTAAAGGCACATTTGGCAAACCGAGAGTGGGTGGATGTCACCCATGAGGTTCAGCGCATACGTATGATCAAATCCCCACATGAGATTCAAAAGATCAGCTACATTTGTCAGCTGATATCAGGGGTTTTCGAAGATATTCCCAACTGGGTAAAACCAGGATTGCCGTTATCAGAGCTGTTCCGTGAGTTTAAGCGCCGCGCCCTTGCGGCAGGTGCGGATGATGTTAGTTATCTGGTTGGGGCATCTGGGTCTGGGGGATATCATGATATCATTGCACCGCCAGATGATCGCCCCCTGGCCATTGGGGATATTATGATGCTTGATACCGGCTCAGTGTGGGATGGGTATTTTTGTGATTTTGACCGTAACTTTGCCCTTGGAAACGCCAGCCATGCCGCCAAAGAGGCACATCAACGGCTTTACGATGCTACCGAAGCCGCCATGGCGGTGGCAAGGCCGGGGGCTACACCAGCTGATTTATATAACGCAATGGATAAGGTTTTGCGCCCAGACACAGCAGCTGGTGGCGGTGATGATGTTGGCCGTTATGGGCATGGGTTAGGCATTCAATTAACAGAAGCGCCCTCGCATACGGCTTGGGATAAAACAGAGCTTGCGGCAGATATGGTGCTAACGCTTGAGCCATCAGTGATCTATGATGGTGGCTTTCTCATGGTAGCTGAGGAAAATATTCGTCTTACCCCGGATAGGGCAGAATGGCTGACGACAAGGGCGCCTCGTGATCTGCCGATCATTTCGTAACCGAAAACTCCTGAGTGAGCGAAGAGATGCGCGACACCATTCTTTTTGACATTAATGAAACGGTGCTGGATTTAACCCCAATGAAAGCCAGATTTGCCGCGGTGTTTTCGGATCAAGGGGTCGCAGGGCAATGGTTTGCCTCACTGCTTCATTCGTCTTGTGTTTCGGCTATGACAGGGGTGGAAAGTACCTTTGCTGATCTGGCAGGAATTATGCTTGATGCCATGGCCGCTCGGCATGATGTGTCTTTATCTGCATCTCAACGTGCGGATATCTTAACAGGATTTGCCAGTCTGCCTGCTCATGCGGATGTGGTGCCAGCGCTTAATCTCTTTAGACAGCATGGCTATCGCACGGTGGCTTTCACCAATTCTTCTTGGGATTTGGTGCATCGGCAACTGACCCATGCGGGACTGATGGGGCATTTTGACGATATCATTTCCGTAGAAGCAACAGGCCGTTTTAAACCTGACCCCTTGGTTTATCGCTTTGCCGCGACTGAACTTGAACGTCCTATCGGTGATCTGCGGCTAGTCGCCACCCATGATTGGGATACGCATGGCGCGCTTTATGCTGGAATGCGAGCGGCCTATATCAATCGGACAGGGGCAGAATATCATCCGCTTTATCAAAAACCGGAATGCCTAGCTGATGATATGGTGACATTAGCAGAACACATTATCGCGCTAGATAAAAAAGCAGGTGACAAGAAACCAACATGAGGTCTCGTCACCTGCCATTAAACGGTAGTGTTATTCGTCAATCGATTCCGGTAGGATGAGATTGAGAATAATGGCGATAACCGCCGCTGGTAATAACCCTGAGGTTAATAACACTTTGGCCGTGCCTGATAGATGCTGAAGCGCTTCAGGTTCCATCTGAAGACCCAGCCCAATAGACAGCGATATCGCAAAGATAATCAAATTACGGCGGTTCCAGTTAACACTAGATAACATCGAAACCCCTGCCGCTGTTACCATGCCGAACATCACGATGACCCCGCCACCTAACACTTCAATAGGAATGGTAGAAATA
>JAQCJL010000109.1 GCA_027593125.1 Pseudomonadota bacterium
ATATCGCATCAAATTAGCCGGTTCTTTGATGCCCATGATGGTGTTTTGCCCATGAATAAGAAATTGGAACCTTTCATGGCAGAGGTTGAGCGCCCCCTTATTGCGACCACATTGTCTGTCACGCGTGGCAATCAACTCAAAGCCGCAGAGGTGTTGGGAATTAATCGCAACACGTTACGGAAAAAAATTGTTGCCCTTGGCATTGATCCCAAAGCTATCCGCAGTGAAGATGGATTATCATGAGATCATTTTTGCCAGCACTAAAACAGATAATAACCGAAACACGGCTTGCCTATACGTCAATCTTTTTGGCGTTATTGCTAGGTATTATGACTTATGCGGTGTTGTCTAGCCCGCGATTTCTAGATGGTCAGTCCGATATCACAGTGATTTTGCTAGGGCTTAACGTCACGGTTTTATTAATTCTTTCGGTCTTTGTTTTTCGCCGGATTATTAATCTCTTTCGAGAAAGAAAACGCCGGTTAGCAGGTTATCAACTGCATTGGCGGTTGGCGATTTTATTCAGCATTATTTCGGTGCTGCCGTCATTAATTGTTATGGGCTTTGCTATTTTTGTCCTCGATTATTCTCTTCGTGGATGGTTCAACGACCGCATTTCAACAGCAGTGGAAGAATCGGTGACGATCGCCAATTCGTATCTTGAAGAACATAAGCGTTCTGTGAGTGGACAATTGCTTGCCATGGCGAATGATATCAACCGTGAAGCCCCTAATTTGATTGGAAACCGTAAGCGGTTTGATTTGTTCCTGACCAACCAGGCTGGCGTTCGCAATATGACAGAGGCTTTGGTGGTGGATTCCACAGGCCGCGTTCTGGCAAACTCAAGATACGCTTATGCAATTACATTTTCGAATTTGGATGATGATTTTTATAATAAGGCCAAACAAGGTGAGGTGGCCATTGCCGATACGGAAAATGATAATCGCATTAGGGCAGGGTTACGTTTAAATCAGTTTGTTGATGCTTATCTTCTGGTGGGACGGTTTGTTGACCCAACGGTACTAGCTGCGGTGGAAAGAACTCAGTTCGCGGCTTCGACTTATCAGGTTTTGGATATTCGTCAGCTTGATCTTCAAATCAGTTTTGCCGTCATGTTTGGGATGGTGTCATTGCTGCTTTTGCTGGGATCTGTTTGGCTTGGTCTTAATTTTGCCAATGCGATTGTCACGCCCATAAGTTCTATCATTAGTGTGGCTGATAAGGTGCGATCTGGCGATCATGCCACGCGTGTTGGGATATTAAAGGATAGCGGTGAAATTGGCGAATTGGCGGCATCTTTTGATAAGATGCTAGATGAGATGAATAAGAACCGACAAGAGCTTGTTGAGGCAAATATCCAACTGGATAAACGGCGCGAGTTCACCGAAGCCGTGCTGGCTGGGGTATCATCAGGGGTGATCGGGATTGATGATCATCAGATCATCACTCTGCCTAATTTGGCGGCACAAGTGATGCTTAATCTCAAGCCAGAACAGGTAATTGGCAAGAAATTGGTAGATGTTGTTCCTGAGTTTTCGGACGTATTAAACCGTGCTGCGAATTTGAACCAGAAAGCCCCAGAGGTTAATATTGATATTAACCGGGATGATGTTCAGCTTACTTTATTGGCTAGGGTCACGCGAGAAACCGTTGCAGGCCGTCTTGTTGGCTATGTTGTGACTTTTGATGATGTGAGCGATCTGTTGGATGCTCAACGCAAGGCTGCCTGGGCGGATATCGCACGGCGGATTGCCCATGAAATCCGCAATCCGTTAACCCCTATTCAATTGGCAGCAGAACGATTGTCTACAAAATTCACCATATCCGATCCGGATAAACACACCAGCTTTACTTCAAATGTGGATATGATCATCAGACAGGTAGATGATATCCGCCGTCTTGTAGATGAGTTTTCGGCCTTTGCCCGCATGCCAGCCCCTAATATTGCCCCACATGATCTGATTGAGATTGTAAACTCTCAAATTATGCTGTTTCAGGGCAGTGACGCAGGCATTACCTTTGATAAAGATTTCCACAATCTAAAAACTATTCAGATTGCTTGTGATGATGGCATGATCCGTCAAGCCATTACCAATATGTTTCAAAATGCGGTTGATGCTATGACAGAGGCTAATACCGAAGATAAAAAGCTATTAGTTTCCGTGATAAAAATAAAAGACGATGTTGAAATCAGGGTAATAGATAATGGCCCCGGATTTCCAAAAGAGGGGCGCAAAGAGTTAATAGATCCCTATGTGACAAATCGCTCAAAGGGGACAGGGCTTGGTCTTGCTATCGTTAATAAAATCATGGAAGACCATGATGGCAAACTGCATCTTACTAACACAGATGAGGTTGATAGGCAGGGTCCAGAAGGATATCACGGTGCGATGGTAATATTACGTTTCCCCATTTGGGATAAGGAGGCAACAGGTTAAGCATGAAACCCGAAATTCTTGTTGTTGATGATGAACCTGATATTCGTTCCATGGTACGCCTTATCCTTGAGGATGAAGGCTATGATGTGCGTGAAGCTCATAATGCCGAAACTGCCCGAGAGGAATTAACCAGAAAGCCGCCAGCTCTGATCATTCTGGATATTTGGATGCGGCAATCAGATATGGATGGCTTGGAGTTGCAAAAGTGGATACGCCGATATTATCCCCATGTTCCAACCATCATGATATCAGGCCATGGCAATATTGAAACTGCCGTTCAGGCTATGAAAGACGGGGCGTTTGATTTTGTTGAAAAGCCTTTTAAATCTGGCCAGTTGATATTGCTGTGTCAACGGGCGTTGGCAAATGCCGCCAGAGATGCCGAACATGATGAGTTAAAACGCCTAAACAGCATCACTTTGGATCAGATTGGTTCATCTGCGGCAATCACTAGCATTAGGCAGACAATTACAAAGGTTGCCCCAACCAATAGCCGGATTTTTATTACAGGGCCTTCCGGGTCAGGTAAAGAATTGCTAGCGCGAAATATCCATGCCCAATCTAGCCGTCAAAAAGGCCGTTTTGTTATGGTCAATTGTGCTTTGCTGTCTTCGGAACGGTCGTTGATTGAACTCTTTGGATCAGAAAGCAGCCAAGATGGTAATCGCGTTGTAGGCTTGTTTGAACAGGCACATGGCGGCACTCTCTATTTTGATGAGGTGTGTGACTTGCCTCTGGAAACTCAAGCAAAATTGGTCAGGACGCTGCAAGATCAACGCTTTCGCCGTGTCGGTGGATCTTCTGAGGTTGTCGTTGATGTTCGGGTGATCAGTGCATCATCCCATGATGTCAAAACTCAAGTGGCAGAGGGGAACTTTCGTGAAGATTTGTATTATCGCTTAAGCGTGGTGCCGATATCTGTGCCTCCACTTTCGCGCCGTCGTGAGGATATTCCTGAACTGGCTCGCTATTTCCTCAACAAACGCTTGGCAAGTGAAGGGGGGCGCAAACTCGATTTTACACCTGCTAGTATTGCCACCCTTGAGTCTTATGCTTGGCCAGGAAATATCACCCAATTGCGAAATACTGTCGACTGGTTAGTGATCATGGTTGATCGAAATACACATCAAATCACCCCTGATGATCTGCCGTCAGAAATTACAGGAAAATCAGGGATGGTATCAGGGGATAGTTTGTCTGGTTCAGTGGCGATGCCATTAAAAGAAGCGCGTGAGCAATTTGAAACTCAATATTTAATATCGCAGTTATCGCGTTTTAATGGCAATATATCGAAAACAGCGGCGTTTATTGGAATGGAACGTTCTGCCCTGCACCGTAAGTTGAAAAATCTGGGTATTCAGATCGAATCCTCTGATGCCTTGGGGGAAAATGAATGAAAATCGTAATTTGTGGAGCAGGGCAAGTAGGCTTTAGCATCGCTGGTCATTTGTCTGAAGAAAACAATGATGTGACTATCATTGACGAAAACGAAGAATTGATCCAGCGCGTGACAGATAATTATAATGTGCGCGGTGTCATTGGGGTGCCATCGCATCCTGATATTCTTGCTCAGGCAGATGTTGGCAATGCTGATATGATGATTGCAGTAACGACATCAGATGAAATTAATATGGTCGCCTGTCAGGTTGCGCATTCGATTTATCGCACGCCTTTAAAAATTGCGCGTATCAATTCGCGCAGTTATCTAAACCCTAACTATGCGGATTTGTTTTCATCGGAAAACTTACCAATTGATCATATCATTTCCCCAGAAGAAGAATTATCACAGGCGGTTTTAAGACGCCTTAAGGTGCCGGGGGCCTTTGATATCGGCAGTATGTGTGATGATAAAATTCGTATCATTGGGGTAAAATGTACCTCACATTGTCCTATTCTAGGGTCGCCCATTCGCTATCTGGCAGATTTGTTTGATGATTTGAAAATGAGCATTGTCGCTATTCTGCGCGGTAATGAGGTGATTGTTCCGCGTGATGGCAGTGTTAAAATGCTGGAAGGCGATCAGGTTTATTTTGTTTGTGAAGAAAGCCATCTTGCGCGTGCCATGGCTAGTTTTGGCCACGAAGAACCAGAGAGCCGAAAAATCTTAATCGCTGGGGCAGGGAATATCGGAACACTTGTTGCTAATGCTGTTCACCAAACCATTGAATCCTCACAACAAACAATTATTGAGATGAATAAAGATACGGCAAGAAGCGCCACCTTAGCCCTGCCGCAAAGCATTACTGTTATTAATGGTGATGCCCTTGATCCGGATATCTTAACCGAAGGCGGTGTTGAGGATGTTGATACCTTTATTGCCTTAACCGATGATGATGAGGTGAATGTCCTGTCATCCTTGTTGGCGCGTCGTTTTGGGGCTACTCATGTGGTAACGCTTATTAAGATGGCTAGTTTTGTGCCCTTAATTGCAACATTGGGGGTAGATTCGGTCATCAATCCACCAGCCATTACCGTTTCAAGTATTCTTGAACATGTTCGCCGTGGCCGGGTTAAAGATATTCATACGATTATTGAGGAAAAAGGCGAGATCATGGAGATTGAGGCCTTGGCGTCATCATCTTTGGTCGGAACACCTTTGCGGTCTGCTAAACTTCCTAAAGGGGCAGTGGTTGGGGCGGTCATTCATGGTGATGAGTTTATTATCCCAAGGGGGGATACCGTGATACAGGCTGGTGATAAAGTCATTCTGTTTGTCTCAAGAGGTTACATCGATGATGTTGAGCGGATGCTATCCGTACGCATAGATTTCTTCTGATAGGTTGGCTTTATTAAACTTCTGTGTAATTACATTTGCTAAAATAGCAGTTCCTAATATAAGATTATCAATCAGGTGCAGAACCAAAGAAAAAGAGGACTAATAATGGCACAGGACAAAAGTCAAAATCTTCAAGAAACCTTTCTTAATGCTATCAGAAAAGACCATGCTTCAGTGACAGTGTTTCTGGTTAATGGTGTGAAATTACAAGGCATAGTCACTTGGTTTGATAATTTTTCATTATTATTAAAGCGTGATCAGCATGTGCAATTGGTTTATAAGCATGCAATCTCAACCATCATGCCAACAAATCCGATTTCTTTGCATGATGAAGATGGTGATGAAATTTAGCCGTATTCTGTGATTAATATTTCATAGACCTAAGATTTTCTTCCTTCGCTTTTTCGTTAGCAAAGCGAAAACCTAGCTTTGTGGTTTGGTAAGGTGTGTTTTTTAACGCATTAGGTCAGATGTTTGGCGTCTTGCCACCATTCTTCCATTTGCTCTAAGGCGATGTCTTTTAAGGACTGATTTTGAGCTTTTGCCATATTTTCAATATGTTCGAAACGCTGGATAAACTTTCTGTTTGTGCCTGCTAGGGCTTCTTCTGGGTCGATGTCTAGTTTGCGTGCGAGATTGACCAAGACAAAAAACATATCCCCT
>JAQCJL010000110.1 GCA_027593125.1 Pseudomonadota bacterium
TGGCATGGTTTCAACCGAAGCAAATTTCGCGGCACAGGCATTCAAAGCTTCCCAGTCAGGAAGACCTGGGCAGATTTCTTTCATATGAACAGGATAAAGCACACCTTCGCGAGCATTAAGGCCAAGAGCGCCAATATCTGTCACTGCTCCTTTATCTGCCATTTCATTGAATTGGCCGGGCAGGTTTGACGTCCAAACTTCCATTGCGGCGTGAAGATCACCTTCTGCCATGGCAATGAATTGTGGCCCATAACCAGCCGTAACATATTCAACATCATAACCGGCTTTTTCAAGAATTGCCCCTGCCACGCGTGCACTTAAATGCTGACCCGTCCACTCATTGATAGACATTTTAATTGTTTTGTCAGTTGCGCCCATATCCAAAGCAAGGGCTTGGCTTGCCAGCATAGGAATAGCAACAGCGGCGGCAGTAATCATTGTTTTGATGTTCATTAAATCCTCCAAATACGAATTTTTAACCTGAATAAGGTCTTACAAAGAATTGTTCTTAAAAATATTCTGTATCAAGTTTTATCATATGCAAAGTTTTTTTTATGATTTTGTAATCACCTGCTTCATTTTAATTGGGTTTTGGAATGTGTGCGCATGAAATTTTAGCTAAACTAAACATTTTGGCTGATGGTCGTTTATAGATATACGCATGGTTCTCCCCAACTCATACAAACCGGGTTTTCCCGGTTTTTTTTTGCCTTGATTCCGGCACCGGTTCCATCATCAAAAGTGTTGGAAATATAGAGACTTATGGGGTTAAAAGACGGCGAAATTGTATCACTTTTTCCCATTTGCCTCTCAGATGCGGCTGTTTGGCCTTTAATCTGGCTAAAGGATCTGATGCTTCGGGACTATGAGGTGCTGTAGATGCTTGGGTAACAGCAATCTCAGCGTTTTGGGGTGTGTCTGTTACCGATAGAATTGCTGGTGATGTGGTATGAATATCATCGGATGGTAAAGGCACATTGTGTTTGTTAGCAGTCTCAATAGGGGGCAGTTCTGGTGGAATGGCTGTGATCAGATTGATCGGCTGCGTATCATTCGTTGATGCGTCAGCCTCTTTTAGGATGGACGTATCGTTAGGATCATCTAGCATATCCCACACAGCATAGACTTTTTCCACATAAGGGGCATTTTGGTTGGGATTGGCGTTATGATAATGCCTTATAGCCTGATCCCAGCTTTCATGCGTGGCTTTGAGGTCAGTAAGAAAAATGGCGGAATAAACAATATTTGTGAAGGGATCAGCCATTTCGTCCAGATCTACAAATTGGTCGCCATGCCAAAAGTGATTAATTTGCATACAGCCAATATCAATATTCTGATCACTATCATCAAGATGGGTGCTGACATATTCCAGCATCTCGTCTTTGGTGTCGAAAAAAACACCTTTGCCAGCGTGATTAATTGTCCATGGCCAAGCACGCTGTTCGCCATTATCCGTTACCCGTCCTGCCTCAACTCGGCTAATAGAGGTCAAGATACCTGTTGGTAGGGCAAAGGTTTTTTCCACTATTTTTGTCAGGCTCTCACAATCATTATCTGAAGCGTTATCTTGCTCACGAGGGATGTTATTTTGACTAAAAGCAGGGCTAACTGCCATGCTTATAACCGCGGCGGCTAGGATCATACGATATGGTGAAAATGGTTTGCTCATACCCAAGCTTCAGCAATTCCCGTGCCAGATCATGCCAAAAATAAAAGCTGCGTTAAGGTAAAGAAGTCACCGTCGATGCCGTATATATAAGTATCACCAGATAGGAAAGGGTCGGCGCATGGGTGAAGTCATCTATTTACATAAACGTCGCCCTGAGTTTCATAAAATGTTGGACGATGATAATTCAACTCTAAGCGATGAAGATATTCGCCGGCTTGAAAATATCCGCGACAATATTGAAGAATTGCTGCATATGGTGGCAGGCCTTCGCCGTGATCCTAAGGCGGTGGCTTTGGCTTCAGCACGTTTTGGGATCATGCGCATGTCTCAGCTTTATGGCCGGGCCTATGTAATGGAGTTCACAAAACGCTGTATTGAGAACATGGAATTAGCAGATCAGCTTCGTTCGGATTGAAGCCAGCACATTTTCTGATTATACTAACATTCGGATTAGGTTGGTTCTATATTTGGACGTTTTATGATCTCAAAACAGCGAATGCTGCAAATTCTCGAACGCGGCAGCAAAGACGATAGCACAAGCCGAATGGTTGATCGCCTTCTTGGTTTATTGATCATACTCAATGTTATGGCGATTTGTCTGGAATCAGTTGGGCATTTTGGCACGGCTTATGAAGCCCAGTTCTGGGCATTTGAGCTTTTTTCCGTCTTCATTTTTGGCACAGAATATATCCTGCGCATCTGGGCAAGTGGGGCTAATGAGGCGTCTGGCTATCGCTCGCCCACGCTAAGACGGCTTCGCTATATCTTTAGTTTTACAGGTATTATTGATTTGCTGGCCATATTACCTAGCCTATTGCCGTTATTCATGGGTGAAATGGATTTACGTTGGCTTCGCGCTCTGCGGTTGGTGCGGCTTTTTAAAATATCGCATTATTCTTCTGCTCTGGAAGATCTGGTCTCAGCCATTCGATCAGAAATCGGGTCATTTGGCGCCGCACTATATTTGTTTTTGATCGCGCTATTTATGTCTAGCGCCATGATGTATCTATTGGAAAACGAGGCTCAGCCAGAAAAGTTTTCTTCAATTCCACAAACCATGTGGTGGTCACTGATCACATTGACTACTGTCGGGTATGGGGATGTGTCGCCGGTGACGCCTATGGGGCAGGTGATCGGGGCGATCACGGCATTGATGGGTGTATGTGTTGTCGCCTTATTAACGGGTATTGTCGCTTCGGCTTTCTCAAATCAGATGTCGCAACGCAAATTGATGCTCGAAGCGGAGATTGCTTCTGCGCTTAGTGACGGTGTTTTATCCGATGATGAGATTGTCAAAATTGAAAAAATGCGGCGTGAGTTTCACTTATCCGAACAGCATGTGGATGCTTTGATGAAAATCCTCAAAGAACATGAACGAACATAAGATCTAAAAAAAGAATATGAATTCTGAACACCTATTGGGGCGGCTAAAAGCAAAACAAACCCAATAATAATGATCAATGCGCTTAACAATTTGCCCAGTCAGTCGTTTTTCCTTTGAAGGATAAAATCATGAAAATGCCGTTGCAGGTTGATGCTATCACTGATGCGCATCCCAAACAGATTATAGCAAAAGGTGAGGCTGTTATTACAGCAGGATCGTCAACGGATATGGCGTATTACTTGTTATCGGGGACAGCTAAAGGTCAGTTGAAAGGGGTTGATGGTCAGAATTTTGTTTCTGGTCACGTGGTTAGCCTTGTATCCTTTCTTGGTCTTGAGGCCTATGACAATAATGTCATTGCCACCAGCCCCTGTGAGGTTCTGGTGATGCCGCGACTTTTAATCGAACACCATTGGAGTGATGAGGATAGCACCAGCTGGGTCTTTGCGTGCTCTATGGCGGCAGATGCGATCAAAAAATACCAAGCTTTAACTAAAGATTATAGCGTGGTGATGGTATGACAGGGGTAAGTAGCGCAATTAAGATGATCAGTGGTGAGGTGCTGTTCCGTGAGGGACAGATGGCGGATCACTTTTATCTAATTGAACAGGGCAGTGTTCTCATCCTTGATCAGGCTGGGCGAAATGTGATCCGTGTTTATGAAGCTGATCAATTGTTTGGATTGCCAGAAGTGCTGGCCAAGGCCGTTTGGGGGCATACAGCAATTGTTGGAAGCCGAGCACTTATCAAAACTTTTCCAGCTGAGCTGTTGTTTCAGCGTGTGGGACAGATGCCAATAACGCATCAGGATTTTATTCAAGATATGGCGAAACTGGGATTATGACCAGATGACCTGAAGGCACAATGTAAGGGTTGGCACGAAAAATGCAAAATTGGCGATATGACCTTTATCCAAACGGATATGAAAAAGGAGTAAGCCATGAACGAAGATATTGCCAACAGATTCATCACCACTGACGATACCCCAGTGTCAGCGATGGCGGTCGATGTCGTCCATTATGATGATAATGAGAAAGTTACCCACAAAGAAACTGTTCCTTTGTCCCATTATCTAAAGGATTTCGGTCAGACTAGTGAGGCTTTTTTAAGCGCTCATTTAAAACTGTCCTCACGGGCGCGGTAATTTCTTACCTTTAAAATATCTTATGACCAATAATAGGGTTATCCAATCATCTGCATCCGCGCAATTCGGCGGCGTTCAGATGATGAAGGTATACGCATCATTTCACGATATTTTGCCACAGTCCGGCGTGCGAGGGTAATGCCCTGATCGCTAATCTCTGATGCAATATCACTATCACTTAGCGGTTTTTTGGGGTTTTCTCCGTCGATCAAATTACGAATGCGTGTCCGGACAGCAGTCGCTGCCATACCGCCTTCCCCTTGATCTGAAGCGATAGATACGCTGAAAAACGCTTTGAGAGAAAAGGTTCCCCTTGGGGTATTAATCACAGTGCCATTAGTAACACGGCTAATCGTGCTCTCATGCATATTGACGGCCTCAGCAATCACTTTCAGTGACATGGGTTTGAGTGCTTCCATTCCATAATTCAGGAAATCTTGCTGCTGGCTGATAATCGCGGCACAGATTTTTAAGGTGGTAGCGTTGCGCTGTTCTAAAGCCCGCTTAAGCCACCGTGCTGAACTTACCGCATTGGCAACAAAACCATCTTCTGCGACCTTCTTATTATGGGCAAGTTTTGCGGTAACCTCATCAGCATAATTTTCGCGAATATGAAGGGTTGGTAAGGTGGAACGGTTGAGATCAACAGACCATCCTTCGGCAGTTTTTCTGACCAAGACATCAGGTTCCCCCAGAGGAGGCAGGTCATTACTATACGCTTCCCCAGGCTTTGGGTTATAGCTGCGTATTAAGCGTAAAGCAGAAAGAATAGCATCTTGTGTGCAATCTGCTTTGCGTGCCAGTTGACCAATCTCACCTTTGCCAAGCAAATCCAGATGATCAAGAATAATCACCATGACCGCATCATAATCGCCGGCATCAATGGCTTGTATCTTTAGGCATTCTGCCAAATTGCGAGCAAACACTCCAACCGGCTCGAGGGATTGCAGAGATGCCAACACCGCCTCAAGCCGCGTTAGTGGTAGGCCAGTGGTGTCAGAGATATGATCTAGCGGTGTTTCTAGCCAACCTGTCGGGGCTAGCATATCAGTAAGGACATAGGCAATAGCCCGATCTTTAGGTGCAATAGACAAATCAATCTGGCTAATAACCTTGGCATGAAGCCCAGGTTCAGGATTAGCAATGCGGCCCATTCTGTCTTCACCCTCGTTGTCATAATCACTATGTGCTTTTTGCGGTGCATCTAGCGAAGAATACCGGTTATCAAGATCGCTATGGGCGGTGGGGTCATCGGCAAGGGCATTGTTTTCTGGGGTAATATCCGCAAGGGAGGCTGGTTGGTCATGGCTATCTGTGGATGGGGTCAAATGATCATTCGCGGTTAGATCAGGGGTGTCGGGGGTGTCAGGGCTGGAAGCGCTATCCCCCAACATTTCAAGAAATGGATTTTCAAGCGCTTGTTCTTCTAAAAAGGCTTGAATCTCCAGATTTGTCATCTGTAAAAGCTTAATAGCCTGTTGAAGCTGAGGGGTAATAATAAGCGACTGTTTTTGCTTCGCTCGTATTGATGGCATTAACTGCATCTTGATACTCCATCCTATTTCTTTGGGCCTTAAATTCTTCTTAATCAGCCCGTCTTGAAAAAAAGATGAAGTAAATTTTGACACTGAGCAAAATAAACATTTGACGCAGGAAACTGTCAATTATTAATAAAATA
>JAQCJL010000111.1 GCA_027593125.1 Pseudomonadota bacterium
ATGGGTGATCCCAACGCGTCGATCCCTACTCCTCAACCAGTCTACACACGGCCAATGTTTGCTTCATTCGGTCGAGCAGTGGAACAATCATCGGTGTGTTTTGTTAGCCTAGCCGCGCATGATAATAATGTTGCGGAAAATCTAGGTCTGGCCAAGGAAACACGGGCTGTTAAAAATACAAGGTCTATTTCCAAGGCTGATATGGTCATGAATGACTTTCAGCCAGAAATTGAAGTTCATCCAGAAACTTATGAAGTGCGCGCCAATGGAGAATTGCTGACTTGCCCGCCGGCAGAAGAGTTGCCTATGGCACAGCGATATTTCCTCTTTTAATTGGGATCACAAACTATGCAAATTGCCCATGAGATTATTAGCAATATTGATCCGACATCGGCAGATGCCATGATTTCTTTGGATTATGAAGGACGGTTTTTACGCCGCAAACGCCTTCAGACGGATGACGGGGAAGATTTTATGGTTGAATTGCCGAAGACAATTTCCCTGTCGCCCAGTGATGGGATTGTTTTGGATGATGGCCGGGTGATAGGTATTCGTCCAAAACCAGAGATGCTTGCAAAAATTACGCATAGCAATCTTATGCGTATGGCATGGCATATTGGCAATCGGCATACCCCATGCCAAATCGAAGACGATCATTTGTTGATACAACAAGATTATGTCTTGGAAGATATGTTGCGCCAATTAGGAGCAAAAATTACTCATATCACCAATCCCTTTATGCCAGAAGGGGGAGCATATGGGCATGGGAGAACTCACTCTCACCATCATCAAGAGCATGACCATTAAAATGACAATCAACCATCACGATGTCATGATTTTACAGAACTGGTTTTCACCAGTTTTCCCCATTGGGGCGTTTAGTTATTCTCATGGGCTGGAAATGGCTATCCAAGATGGGCGCATCATGGATCAAGACAGCCTTTATGATTGGATTTCTTCGCTCTTATCGCATGGCACAGGTCGCAATGATGCGATTATGATCAAATCTGCCTATGAAGGTCTGCCAGAATTGAATGAATTATGCCTTGCCCTTTCAGCCAGCAAAGAGCGATATCAGGAAACGACCGAATTAGGCTATGCTTTTTGCCGTGTGTTTAACGCAAGTCATGATGGCAATTTACCAGAAGGTCTTGCTTATCCTGTGGCGGTTGGCATGGCGTCAAGAACATTAGGGCTTAATGTCAAACTTACCATCCAAAGTTATTTGCAAGCTTTCGCGTCTAATCTTATATCCGTCGGCATACGAACTATTCCAATTGGCCAACAATCTGGGCAAGACTGTTTGCTTCGTCTTTACCCGGTGATTGAAGACGTTGCGACTGCCTCAATAGGCGCCACTCTGGATGACATTGGTGGCGCGGTTTTTCATGCGGATCTGATGGCCATGAAACATGAAAATATTACCCCAAGGATTTATCGATCATGACGACTAATCGGATCAAATTTGGGCCATTACGGGTCGGTATAGGGGGGCCTGTTGGCGCTGGCAAAACCAGCCTGACGGAAGCGCTATGCCATGCGTTCAAGCATGATATTTCCATGGCGGTGATCACAAATGATATCTACACCAAAGAAGACGCTGATTATTTGGTGCGAGCCCAAGCGTTGCCGTCAAATCGCATCAGAGGCGTTGAAACAGGCGGTTGTCCTCATACCGCTATTCGCGAAGATGCGTCAGTTAACCTAGCCGCCATTGATGATTTGAAAAACAGTTTTCCGGATTTGAATTTGATTCTATTGGAGTCAGGTGGGGATAATCTTGCCGCGACCTTCAGCCCAGAATTGGTCGATCTTACCATTTATGTCATTGATGTCTGCATGGGGGCGGATATTCCCCGTAAAAAGGGACCCGCACTGATCAAGTCCGATATGCTGGTGGTCAATAAAATTGAACTGGCGGAATATGTCGGTGTTGATTTAGACCAAATGCGAAAAGATACTGAAGAAAACAGGCCTGATCGCCCCACAGTCTTTGGATCAATGCGAAAAGGCGTTGGGGTTAATGAAATCGCAACGTTTTTGCGAAGAGAAGGTGGAATGTAAATCTGTTTTCTAAAGGTTTGGACTTGAATGCAAGTCGCGGATTAAATACCTTCTTTCACAACGATGATGACCCTACATACATACAAAATCAAGGTGCAGGTAACGGCGGTTGCGCACCCCTGCAACAATAAAGACCATGCTAAAACTGTCGAATTATGCTGGATAAGCGTTACACAATCTTTATTTTGGTTATAAGAGGGCATTGAAATTAAAATTTCGAATTGGCTCTTTTACAAACCTATTTGCTACCATAATACAACTAGTAACTTTAATTTCTTTGATTAGCATAAATAGAATTTACGATTTATAAAATGCGGAATTGTAACAATGGATAACTATCTAGTCACAAGCTTTGATAATGGGGTCACACGCATAAGAGAGAAATATATCGCTGAGGATTGGCGGTGTAATATCTGGCATATCAGTGGCCGAGATAAAGATTTGTTAATTGATACTGGTTTTGGGCTCAGTCCGCTCAGACAAGAATTAGCCGAGTTATCGCCAAGACCTATAATTGCTCTCTGCACACATAGTCATCACGATCATGCAGGTGGCTTATGCCAATTTGAACATAGATATGGGCATGCAAATGAAGCAGAAATCTTTACATACCCAACGATAGAAAGCACGGTTGCAGACCTCTTAGATGTGACAGTAATAAAAAAACAACCATATGATGGTTTTGATATTCACACGTGGAGCTATCAAAGTGCATCATTAACAAAATGTGTTGATGAGGGTGATGTGATAGACCTTGGCGATAGGCATTTTCAAGTTATTCATCTTCCTGGTCATTCTCCGGGTTCTATCGGTATTTTTGAAACTAAGACAGGATATTTGTTTTCTGGTGATGCCTTATATGATGGGATACTTTATGATCATCTCTATCATTCTGTGCCAGACCAATTACAGAATAGTTTGGACAGATGCTTGGCCCTGCCTCTGAAAGTCGTTCATGCAGGTCACTATGACAGCTTTGATCTGAATCGGGCAAAAGTTATCACCGAAGAATACCGCGCTGGTAAACGAAGTATGCTCTGTCCCTCAGTTTGAACATAATAATTAAAAACCTATAGTAAAAACTGTTGACTCACCCAAAAATGATTTAAAAATTATTATTTAAACTTTGCATTGGTCAAAAATTAGTCTATCGTAAAAAAAATTAAATATCGTGTTTTATCGGAGTCAGTCATGGCTAATTTACAGGAAGAAAAAGACTTAGAAAATAATATTAGTATTAGCGCCAGACGTTTTGAAGAATCGCCTTTTATTGAAAGGCATGATACGTCACAAATGGTTCGCGGAGTTTATGCAAATCGTTTTTTTGCCGTCTATAATGGCGAAGATTATATGTCAAAATACTGGACCTTGCGCCGGAAGGCTCTGATTTTTGATGTGCCGGAAAAACCTATTGAAATTTCTGGCCCTGATGCCGTGCCATTTCTTGATAAAATTTTAACCCGTCACATTTCTCCTATGAAAGAAGGTCGTGGCTATTACGCGCTTGCTTGTACGCCACAAGGCGGGATTTTTATGGACGGGGTAGTATTTAAACTAGCTCAAGACCGTTTCTGGTATGTACAGGCAGATGGCCCATTTGAAACTTGGTTATTGGCACATAGCAACGGCTTTAATGTCAATATCAGTGATCCAAAATCAAGAGTACTACAAATACAAGGCCCCGCATCAATTCAGATTATGAATGCAGCCAGTAATGGCCAGATAGATGAAACAATGCGTTATTTCACATCAGGCTATTATGATATTGGTGGCCAAAATCTATATGTTTCACGCACGGGATTTACCAATGAGTTAGGGTTTGAGATTTATTGTGATGGCGAGAATACCGATCACCTTTCGCTATGGGATCATCTTATGGTGGCAGGAGAACCATATGGCATGGAGTTTTCATCCACACGGGCATTGACCATTCGCCGTATAGAAGGGGGTATTTTAGGTAATCTGACAGATATAGATACCACTATGACACCTTTTGAGGCAGGGCTTGGTAAATTCGTTGATCTAAATAAGGAATCATTTGTTGGGCGTGATGCGTTGGTAAAGGCTGATCAACGCTGCCTGTTACTTGGGTTAACCTGTGCCAGCGCAACGCCATCATCTGGTAGTGTCATTATTGATGCCGATAAGGAAGTAGGCACGATTACAGCAGGTGTTCCATCGCCTACATTAGGTCTAGGGATAGGCTATGCCCGTTTTTTCCACCCCGGTGAATGGTTAGGTCGGAATATGACGCTTCGTCTGCCTGATGGCAGTCTGCATGACTGTCAGATTGTTGATACGCCATTTTTTGACAAAGATCATCTCATTGTCAGGGGTATTGATAAAACAATTCCATAATTTGGTGTAGCCTAATCAGGGGCAAACATTTTTAAACAGAAAGTATTTTAACTGATCATCATATCCAGTTTATTCATTTGCTTTCTGTTCCATGCTTGGGTCACACGATCCGCAATTATAGCGATAATGGCCAGTCCCATTCCAGCGATCATACCAAGACCAAAATTACCATCACTTAATCCGATATAAACGACTTGTTCTAGGCCATTTGTTCCTACCAAGGCCGCAATCACAAGCATGGCAATGCCATACATAATCGTTTGGTTTAATCCTAACATAATGACTGGTAGAGCAAGAGGTATTTTAACAGACCAGAGAAGTTGGCGCTTGGTACATCCCATCATTTTTGCCGCCTCAATTACTCCTTCGGGCAGATGACGCAAGCCATGTTCTGTGTAACGAATTGACGGCACAATAGCATAGGCAATAATCGCCAGTAATGCCGTAAATTCACCAATTTTGAAAATCATCACAAATGGGATGAGGATGACAAATAGCGGCATCGTCTGGAGCGTATCGTTGATGGGCCGCAAAATTGCCGAAACAGTATTATTGTTTGCCGCCCATATACCAAGGCTTGATCCAACAACAAAAGATATGATCACTGCAATACCACAGAGATAGACTGACAACATGGTCTCTGCCCAGATGCCAGTGATGACAAGAAATATCAGACCCAGACAAGTGCCGATACCAAGCTTGCGGCCGCCAATCTTCCAGGCAATAAAACTATAAATCAATATCACAGCTGGCCAGGGCATCTTGGTCAGGCCAATAAAAAAGAAGATGGCAAACAACAAAAGAGTAAAGCCCAAATTGATTTTCTGGCGCCAACAATACCATATTGCACAGCCCATCATAACAAGAGCATAAGTAACCGAATGCCATGTCTGAAGCTCAAAGCCCCATGTGAACGGACTAATAGAACCTTGCAGGCCAATCTTTGCCGGAAGCATGATGAAGAAGAAGGCCGCTGTTTTTATAATTTCGATTTCTTCCCGGAAATTAACAATAAAATAACTCAAGCCGTCATTCATGTTTTGTGCTGGATTAATTTCAAAATCACGAGGCCAAGCATCAAGGGCAGGCAACAGTTTTGACAAGATAAATAGTAGCAACACACCACCGCCAGCCATAAGCCAAAACGGGGTTTTGTTTTTATGCGATTGTTTCTGATATTGGCTTGAGTGTTTAGCAAAACCATAAGTGGTGCGATCGATCAGAATAGCCATCAGCGCAATCACTAATCCGGCAAGCAGGCTTTCACCAAATTGTGCTTTACGGATTTGCGATAAGACCTCCCAACCAATATCTGCAGTGCCTCCGATAATTGATGCAATAATAACCATACTCAGAGAAGCCATGGTCGTCTGATTAATCCCTAGTAGCAATTGCTTTTTAGCATTAGGGATACGGA
>JAQCJL010000112.1 GCA_027593125.1 Pseudomonadota bacterium
TTCTATTTCTTCTCTTGGGGTCACACCGCCGGTTGGATTAGCAGGGGAATTAATGATTATTAATCTGGTACGGTCATTAATTTTTGAAAGAATATCATCGGCATTCAGCGCAAATCCCTTTGCTTCAGACAAGGTATAAGGAATGCCTTTTGCCCCACTAAAACCGATAGATGACGCATAAATCGGAAAACCCGGATCAGGATAAATGATCTCAACTCCTGGTTCGCCCAATAATTGGGTGGCGAAAAACATCACAACTTTCCCACCAGGCAATATTTGCACATGATCGGGATTGATCTCAGCCTGATAGCTTTGGTAGAGGCTTTCTGCCACCGCCTGACGCAGGGCAGGGATACCTTTGGACGGCGTGTAACCATGCTGGCCATCACGCAGAGCCTTAATGCCAGCCTCAACAATATGCTCAGGGGTAGGAAAATCTGGCTGGCCAATACCCAGATTGATGACATCGCGGCCTTGATCAGCTAAGGCGGCGGCTCGGGCTAAGACGGAAAAAGCGGTTTCAGTTCCCAGATTAGCAGCGCGGTGATGCATGGTGATTTCCTTTTGTGTAAATAATACCCATCCAGATAATCGCAATTCTGATCACGTTGTCCAGAAGAATAGACAAGAAACCCTCTCAAATCTTATGGTCACACTTGACGTCAGCCTGACTAGGCTATATGAGGTGGACATTAATTTATGGCGGGTGTAGCTCAGTAGGTTAGAGCGCCAGATTGTGGCTCTGGAGGCCGCCGGTTCAAATCCGGTCACTCGCCCCAGATTTTTTATTGTGGTCAATCTTTTGGCCATGTCTTTTTTTGATTTTAATGAAACGGCTTATATGTATCTCAAAGATGGCTAGGCCAACGAACATAACCATATAAAAGCGGGGCTATTTTAACCATGGGTGTGAAGCAAATACGGGAAGACGGACTGAAGCGGGAATTTGAAATTGGTTTAACCGCCGCAGAAATCAGCAAGAAAATTGATGAACGCATCGCAACCTTGGCTACACAAGTCAAGATGCCTGGTTTTCGCCCTGGCAAAGTTCCTGTGAGCATTGTAAAAACGCGTTATGGCAAACAAGTTCTTGGTGAAGTCATTCAGGCCGCTATTGATGAAGCGGCGAATTCTATTATCAATGAGAAAAAATTACGCCTAGCGACCAACCCGTCCTTGAATATCACGGAGTACGAAGAAGGTGGTGATCTCAAAGCGGTCATGGCGATTGAGATTATGCCAGAAATTGAAGACGTTGATCTCAAAGGGATTGCCGTTGAAAAATGGTCTGTTGCCATTTCCGACAAAGAAGTGGAGCAAGCACTAGAGCAACTGGCTAATGAAAACCGCCCAACAAAACCTATTTCTAAGCCAAGAGCCGTTAAATCAGGCGACACCGTTGTGATCAATTTCATCGGCCGCATTGATGGTGAAGCATTTGAAGGTGGTTCTGCTGACGGTCATCAGCTTAAAATTGGTTCAAACAGTTTTATTCCTGGATTTGAAGAAGGTTTGATTGGTGCCAAATCTGATACCACGATTGATGTTAAGGTGCCTTTCCCTGCGGATTATCCTGCAGCACATCTGGCCGGTAAGGATAGTGTTTTTGAAGTAAAGATTGTTGAGATTCGCGAAGATGATGAGGTCAAAATTGATGACGAATTTGCCAAAACCTTTGGCATGGATGATCTCGCCGCATTAAAAACAGCCCTGCAACAGCAAATGCAACAACAACACGCTGCCGCAACCCGCAACCAGACCAAAACTTCTGTTCTCGATGCTTTAGATAAGGTTTTCGGTGAAGTTGAAGTGCCTGAGACCCTTTTTAAACAAGAATATGACCAGATTTGTCATCAGTTCTATCCTCACGCGCATTCTCATGACCATGACCATGACCACGATAATGGTGATCAAGAAGCGCATAATCATGCCGCCGATGAGGGGATGACCGATGCGGAAAAAGAAGAGGCAAGCATGATTGCCCATCGCCGCGTGCGTCTGGGCATGGTTTTGACCGATATTGGGCAAAAGAACAATATGCAAGTTACGGATGAAGAACGTAATCGTGCGATTTATGCTGAAGCGCAAAAATACCCTGGCCAGCAAAAAGAAGTATTGGAATATTTCTCTAAGAATCCACAAGCGGCTCAACAACTATCTGGCCCAATTTTTGAAGAAAAAGTCATCGATTACATTCTTGAATTGGCAAAGGTGACTGATAAATCAGTTTCAGTCGAAGAGCTTTATGCTGAAGATGAGTTTGAAACCCTGAAAAAGAAGAGTCGTGAGACGGCTTCTAAATCAGGTGGGGCAAAGAAATCAGCGGCAAAGAAAGCCCCAGCCAAAAAGGCTGAAGCTAAGAAAGCTTCAGAGAAAAAGGATGAAGCCAAAAATCCAGCTGCCAAAAAGCCAGCTGCAAAGAAAACAGCCAGCAAAAAGAAAGACAGCTGATCTTGCAACTTAATATGATCAGTCTTATTTCAAATCTAAGCATAACAGGAATGTCCCATGTCACATGATCCCACTACTTTATCCGCGCTTGTCCCAATGGTGGTGGAACAGTCCAGCCGCGGCGAACGCGCTTATGATATCTATTCAAGGCTTCTCAAAGAAAGGATCATTTTTGTAAATGGCCCTATTGATGATGCGGTGTCATCTGTGGTTTGTGCACAGCTTCTGTTTCTTGAGAGTGAGAATCCAACACAAGACATTTCAATGTATATCAATTCCCCTGGCGGCATAGTTACCTCAGGTTTGGCGATGTATGACACGATGGAATATATCCGTCCTGATGTTTCAACCGTATGTATTGGGCAAGCGGCTTCTATGGGATCGCTTTTGTTGATGGCAGGGGCAGCAGGTAAGCGTTATAGCTTGCCAAACGCACGCATTATGACGCATCAGCCTTCTGGTGGATTTTCAGGCCAAGCCTCAGATATTGAGATTCATGCACGAGAAATCTTAAATCTGCGTGAACGTCTTAATGGGATTTATGTAAAACATACCGGCAAGAGCCTAAAGGACATCCATAAAATTATGGAGCGTGATACCTTTATGACCGCGGATGAAGCCAAATCTTTTGGTTTAATTGACAATGTGGTTGATAAACGACCAGCACCAAAAAAATAGTCTTTTAACCTTATTTTTTTCGGTAATTTTCTGAGGAATACAAAAAAGGCATTGATAGGGTGGGTTGATCCTGTCTAAAATAGTCCTTGAGGAGTATATTATGTCTACGTCAGGTAATTCCGATAAAAACACCCTCTTTTGTTCTTTTTGCGGTAAAAGCCAGCATGAAGTGAAGAAATTGATCGCCGGTCCTACTGTGTTCATTTGTGATGAATGCGTTGAGCTTTGTATGGACATTATTCGCGAAGAGCATAAATCTTCAGCAACCCGATCTTCGGATGGGGTGCCGACCCCTAATGAGATTTTCAGTTTTCTTGATGAATATGTTATTGGCCAACAAAGAGCCAAAAAGGTTCTTTCGGTTGCTGTGCATAACCATTACAAGCGTCTTGCCCATAACGACAGCCCTGATGATGTTGAGATTTCAAAATCAAACATCATGCTTATCGGGCCAACAGGATGTGGAAAAACTCTCTTGGCGCAAACCTTGGCTAGGGTATTGGATGTGCCTTTTACTATGGCTGACGCGACAACCTTGACTGAGGCAGGATATGTTGGGGAAGATGTTGAAAACATTATCCTTAAACTGCTTCAAGCAGCAGATTATAATGTTGAACGCGCCCAAAGAGGGATCGTTTATATTGATGAGATTGATAAGATTTCACGCAAATCTGATAACCCTTCTATTACCCGTGATGTATCAGGGGAAGGTGTTCAACAGGCGTTACTTAAAATCATGGAAGGGACAGTTGCATCAGTCCCCCCACAAGGTGGACGCAAGCACCCTCAACAAGAGTTTTTGCAAATTGATACCACAAACATCCTTTTTATCTGTGGCGGCGCTTTTGCTGGCCTTGATAAGATTATCGCTAATCGTGGTAAAGGGACTGGTATTGGCTTTGGTGCTGATATTGAGGCCTCAGACGATCGCACCACTGGTGAGCGTCTGTCCCAAGTTGAACCTGAAGATCTGCTTAAGTTTGGCTTGATACCTGAATTTGTTGGGCGTTTGCCTATCCTTGCTACGCTTAATGATCTTGATAAAGACGCACTTATCCGGATTCTGACCGAACCTCGTAACGCCTTAGTGAAACAGTACCAATCCTTATTTGCCATGGATGATGTTAATCTAGAGTTCCGTGACGATGCTCTGGACGCTATTGCTGATAAAGCCATTCAGCGTAAAACCGGGGCACGGGGTTTAAGGGCTATTGTTGAACAGATTCTTATGGATACGATGTTTGATATTCCCACTGAGAACGACATCAAAGATGTGATTCTTAATCGTGATGTTGTTGATAAGGGACAAAAGCCTATTCTGGTTCATGCTGATGTGTCAGCAAGTGAAGCAGACGGGATGGCCTGATATCCCAATTCATAAGATGATGCCGTCTAAGGATGCATTGCATCAATCTTGAATTTGCGCCACCATTACCCATATTAAAAGCATCTTATTCATCTTTGATACAGGCGTATTATGTCAGATACTAAAAAAACAGAAGTCGAAGCAGGTCAAAACACTTATCCTGTTCTGCCTTTACGGGATATTGTGGTTTTTCCCTATATGATTGTTCCCTTATTTGTGGGACGCGAGAAATCTGTTCGGGCGCTTGAAGATGTAATGAACAAGGACAAACAAATTGTTCTTGTAACCCAGCGTGAAGCGAACGAAGAAAACCCAACTGATGGTGATCTTTTCTCTGTTGGAACGCTTGGTACGGTTCTGCAATTGTTAAAATTGCCTGATGGTTCAATTAAGGTTCTGGTGGAAGGGCATCAACGCGTTGAGATTACGCGTTTTGCCGAAAACGATAAATATCTTGAGGCTGAAATTAAAGATATTGATAATATCCAAAGTTCAGATGATGTGGAAATTGAGGCACTTGGACGGACAACGCTCCAGCAATTTGAGCAATATATTAAGCTCAATAAAAAAATTCCATCTGAAGTCATGGTCTCATTTGGACAAATCGAAGATGCTGGCAAATTAGCAGACAGTATTTCTTCGCATTTGGTGGTTACCATTGCTAACAAACAAGAACTCTTGGAATTGCTTGATGTAGGTGATCGTCTGGAACGCATTAGTGAGCTGATGCGTGAAGAAATTGGCGTCATGAAGGTTGAACGTCGCATTCGCAATCGCGTAAAGCGGCAAATGGAAAAATCACAACGCGATTACTATCTGAACGAGCAAATTAAAGCCATTCAGAAAGAACTTGGTGACGGGGAAGATGGTGGCAATGAGATCACTGAACTCGAAGAGCGCGCTGCGAAAACTAAACTGTCCAAAGAAGCTAAAGAAAAAGTCAATGCTGAGCTTAAAAAGCTCAAGAATATGAGCCCAATGAGCGCAGAAGCAACGGTGGTTCGTAATTATATTGATACCCTTTTGTCTTTGCCCTGGAAGAAAAAGTCTCGCATCAATTTAGATATCAATGAGGCAAGAAAGGTTCTTGATACGGATCATTATGGGCTTGATAAGGTCAAGGACCGAAATATTGAGTTCTTGGCTGTTCAGCAGCGCATGAAAAAGATCAAAGGCCCAATTCTTTGTCTAGTAGGCCCTCCGGGTGTTGGCAAAACCTCACTTGGGAAGTCTATTGCAAGAGCAACGGGACGCAAGTTCACGCGTTTTGCGTTAGGCGGCATTCGCGATGAAAGCGAAATTCGAGGTCACCGCCGTACCTATATTGGGTCAATG
>JAQCJL010000009.1 GCA_027593125.1 Pseudomonadota bacterium
TACCCCAATGGGGCTAGGGCCAATTGGGGTTTGGATCGGGATGGCCATAGGGCTTGCCGCCGCGACCCTTATCCTTGGCATTCGGTGTTGGCGCACTTGCAATATTCTGATAAGGCAAAACCGTTTTGATCTGATATAATTTTGTTATGACGATATTGATTGCTCCACCTCTATCACAAACCCCTATCAGCCGTCATCAGCATGATTGTTTTGAGCTATTAAAACCCACATTGAGGGATGAAAAAGCTGCGGCAATTTTGGCCTCTGCCATGGCGCTTGCTCCTTATTTAGATCAACTCTATCGCAAAAACATCACACTGCTTTCCACCCTTGCTAATGGTGGTATAGAAACCATTCATGCCACGATTGCTGAGGCAAAAGACACGTTACGAGATCGTCTCAACGCTACCACAAACCATGATCAAGCCATGATCGCTATTCGGTTGTTTCGGCAACAGATTAATACCGCCGTTACCATATCTGACCTCCTTGATCTTGCCCCTGTATCAGAACAAATGCACTGGTTGAGTGAAGCGGCGGATTATGCCAGCTCCACTTTAATTGCATGGCTAGAACATCAGGCCAGGGCATCCAACCGTCTTAATAGCAACGCCAGGTGGTGTGTGTTGGCAATGGGGAAATTAGGGTCAGGCGAGCTTAATTTTTCATCTGATATTGATGTTATCATTCTCTATGATTGTCCCCCCGATGATCAGGAAAGTGGACGCGTCTTTGTTGATTTGACCAGACAATTCACCAATATCATGACCAAACCAACGGCTGATGGCATAGGTTGGCGTGTGGATTTGCGTCTTCGCCCCAACCCAAGTGTGACCCCTGTTGCTATTCGCACCGACAATGCCATCAGTTATTACGAATCTTTGGCTAGAACATGGGAAAGGGTTGCCTTTATTCGTGCACGTCACATTGCTGGTGATCCACAACTAGCAAAAGAGTTTCTATCTGAAATTGAACCTTTTATTTGGCGCCGCTATCTGGATTATACCGTCATTGATGATATGCGAATGATGCTACAGCGTGAGCCAAAATCAAACGATTTGTTAGGTTTTAATGTTAAAAAAGGCCAAGGCGGTATTCGTTCGATTGAGTTTGCTGTCCATGTTCAACAATTAATCGCTGGTGGCCGCGAACAACAGCTAAGAAACCGATCAACGGTGGTGGCACTCGAAGCCTTAGCCGAACACCAATGGATTACTAAAGACGAGGCCATGGTTTTGATCACCTGTTATTATGCCCTACGGCGGCTAGAACATCGCATCCAGATGATGCATGACGCCCATAGCCACCAATTGCCGCGCCAAGAGGAAAAACTTACTGAATTGGCCCAATTTTGTGGTCATGCTGATAATGCAAGTTTTCGCACCGCCATTCACGACCTCTGCGCCCAAGTTATTTCCAATACCAAAGGTGTATCCCAGAAACTGGGGGTTGAACCTAATGGTAACGCGGATGGGCAAAAATTGACGCTTGCCCTTTTGCTTGATCAAGATGATGACAGCAATGCCGTGACCCTGGCGCTTTCTGATCTGGGCTTTACTGATGTTAACAGCATCATCCCAACCTGCAGAAATTGGATGGCAGGCCAAATCCCAGCAACACAGAGCGATCGGGCGCGTGATATCCTTGGCCGGATTCTGCCCGCGTTATTGATCCAGATCAGCACCGCTGATAATCCGGATCAGGCCTTTCATGCCTTTGTTCGTTTAGTGGAAAATCTTCCCATAGGGGTACAGTTTTTTTCCCTTCTCGAAGGCAATCCGAATATCGCAAAGGTTATTGCCACTGTTCTTGTGGCCTCACCGCGGATGGCAGACAGCCTGTCCAATCACACCGAGTTGGTGGACGATCTGCTTTATGAAGGTTTCTGGCATCCTATTGATACCGATCTCACGCGGATGACCAGTGAATTGTCATCAGCAATGAAGATGGCAAAATCACATGAAGCCAGCCTTGATGCCTTACGCGTGAAATTACGGCACTGGCGGTTTCGCGTTCACGTTCATATGGTGACCAGTGTGATTGAACCTTCTGAGGCAGGACAGTTTCTCTCACTTATTGCTGAGGCGGCGATTACCGCCGCCCTACCCATCGCACGACAGCGCATTGAAGACCGATTTGGTCAACTTAAAGATGGCGCCCTTATCATTGTTGCTATGGGCAGACTTGGGGCAATGGAAATGACATCCTCTTCTGATCTGGATTTGGTGTTTATTCATCATACCCCTGACGGAGCGATGACAGATGGGGATAAGTCTATCCCCGGCAGTCTCTATTTCACGCGCATTGGTCAAGAGATTATCAATATTCTGACTGCCCCAACAAGCGAAGGTCACGCCTATGAGGTGGATATGCGCCTGCGCCCAAGTGGGAAATCAGGGCCTGTGACCATCGCCTTTGATCGTTTCGCCAGTTATCAAATGGATAACGCTTGGACATGGGAACATATGGCTCTGATCAGAGCCCGGATCATCACCGGATTTCAACATGATGATCTGGCGACGCAGATTGAAAACTGCCTTGCCAATGTTATGAAAATAGAACGCTCAAAATCGCGTGTTATTGCTGATGCTAGAGATATGCGTCAGCGCATTGCAAAACATCATCAGCCCCGATCAGGCCATGATCTGCGATTGATCCCTGGCGGCCTTATTGATCTGGATTTTTTTGCCCAGATGATGCAATTGATGCATCCGCTAGAAAACGGCCAACGCCTAGGTCAAGCCACGGCAGCAATTGCCTCACTTGGCATGCGTCAGATCATCTCAGCCAAAGAAGCAGATACCCTAGCAAAATCATGCCAAGTGTTGATGGATTTAAACCAGATGATGCGTCTAACCATGATCAGCGTGCATGAACAGAAACCCGAAAACTCTCTGCCTATCCCTTTGGTTGAGCGATTTGGTATTCATACGGTATTAGAATTAGATCAATTGGTAGCACAACATGCTAATCGCATTGCTTCCATTACTGATCACAGCTTGCAGAACGTCTTAGATCAAAACACAGAAAAGTGATCAAAATCGATCAGTTTTCATGCGAAATTTCTTTTGCATTTTTAAAATAAACAGCGTACGTAGCGATTTGAAATCGCATCTGCGTCCGGTTGCGATGAATAGCGCTGGGAAAAAGGCTATGAATTCAGCTCTTCGTTCCTCATGGACGTTATTTTTTGGCATCCTTCTTTTTATGATCGGCAATGGCCTTCAAGGGGTATTGCTTGGCGTTCGCTCAGAGCAATTAGGTTTTGGCGATATTGCCACAGGGTTGGTCATGGGCGGCTATTTCATTGGCTATTTTAGCGGTTCATTTTTTGTCCCTAAAATGGTTAGTAAAGTTGGTCATATTCGCGTTTTTGGCGTTATGGCAGCGCTGGCCTCAGCGTCAATTTTGGTTCATCCTATTGCCGAAAACTCATTCATCTGGATGGTGATGCGCATTCTCACAGGTTTTGCCTATGTTGGGATGTATATCGTTTCCGAAAGCTGGATCAATGACAAAGCCACTAACCTTACCCGTGGGGCGTTGTTATCCGTTTATATGATTGTACAAATGCTGGGCATGATGATTGGCCAGTTTATGTTAAATCTTAGCGGCGATAATGATTATGGGTTATTCTTAGCCATTTCCATAATTGTTTCCTTTGCTGCTATTCCAATTATGTTAACAGCGGCAAGTGTGCCTGATTTTTCCGCCCCTGAACCCGCCTCCCTAAGGCGCGTTTATAACACCTCCCCTCTTAGTGTGGTTGGGATGTTAATTGTTGGTTTTAATGCCTCTATCATTTTTGGCATGGGGGCAGTTTATGCAACAAAAATTGGCATGAATGTTAGTCAAGTTTCGTTGTTCATGATCTCAATCGGTGCTGGGGCGATGCTGTTACAATACCCCATTGGCAAGTTATCTGATCTGCTTGATCGCCGAACAGTGATTCTGATTACCCATATAATTTCTGCCCTATGCCTGTTGGTAGGTTATTTCACCAGTGGGTTAGGCTTTATCATGATCTTTTTAATAATTGCGATTTATGGTGGGGTCAGTACGCCACAATATTCGCTTTATATTGCGCATGCGAATGACTATTTGTCACCGCGCCAAGTGGTAGGGACAAGCGCAAAACTGATTATGATCAATGGACTTGGAGCCATCTTTGGGCCACCCGTTATCGGCTATACGATTTATGCCTTTGGCATTAATGCGTTTTTGATCGTTCAACTTATCACCCATCTTGGTATGGTCAGCTTTGTCATCTATCGCATGTATGCCAGAGAATCTATGCCCGTTGAGGCACAGGGGCCATTTATTTCTGTTCGCGGTACGGGCATTGCGGCATCCCTGTTGCCTGAAGCTGAATGGGAAGGTCGGACAACGACCGAAGATGAAGACAAAGTTTTGCCTTAACATCAAAACGGTTAACCCATAGCCTACCTGTTATGTGGGTGGCTAGAGAAGCCCCAGAGAACGTAATTCTTCCTGCATTTCTCTTGGCATGATATCATCATGATCTGTGCCAAGGGGAAGATCAGCTGGCGCGTCATCTGCTTCGAGGTAACGCCATCCTTGAAATGGTCGCATCCGCCGCTCAACAAGGGGAATAAGCCCCGGTGCCAGAACAATTCCGCAGGCAGGCTTGCCATCTTGACGTTCAACTTCAACCAGATCGGTAATGGGCTGACGCGCGCACATCCAGCCCTTAATGATCCAATACATGGATCCTCCATCAAGCACCTCTGTGGCACGTTTGGGAAATGACCTTGTGACATGCATAATGCGCCCATGCCTGGCCATGACCTGTTGGTGCCATTCTGTCAGTGTTTTGATATTCTCTGACCCAACCGAAAGTTTTTTTAGATGCAACGGCATAATTACCCCACCAGAAAAATCGCGGCAAGGCCAAGGAATGTTAAAAATCCAATCACATCAGTAACTGTCGTGATAAAGACCGATGATGCCACCGCTGGATCAACCCCAATACGAGATAAGAATACCGGTATCGCCGCGCCACTAAGTGCCGCTGCTAACATATTAGCAATCATGGCAAATCCCATGACAAGCGCGATATGAAGATTTTGAAACCACAAGAACGCCACTAAACCAGCGACAACAGCAAAGATGATACCATTGATCAAACCCACCATCGCTTCACGCATGATAAAGCGGCTTACCATACCGTCGCCTAACTGCCGCATGGCTAGCGCCCGAACCGCAACTGTCACGGTCTGAGTTCCCGCATTGCCGCCCATTGAGGCAACAATTGGCATCAAAACCGCCAGTGCTACCAGACGCTCAATCGTTTTGTCAAAGAGACCAATCACGATTGAGGCAATCACCGCAGTTAACAAATTAACTAGCAACCAAAGAAACCGTGTTTCTACCGTTGCCTTAATTGAGGCACGAAGATTACTTCCGCTAACACCGCCAAGTGCCATCAGATCTTCTTCAGCTTCTTCTTGAATAACATCCACAATATCATCAACCGTGATGACGCCAACCAGCTTATTTTGCTGATCAACCACACTGGCAGAAACCAAACCATAGCGATGGAAAAGTAAGGCCACTTCTTCCTGATCCATGGTAACAGGGATCAAATGCGTTGAGGTCTCCATGATATCTGCGAGGCGCACAGGGCGTCCAGACGACAATAAACGCCCAAGTCTAACCTGCCCCTCAACCCGTCTTGCTGGGTCAATGACAATGATGGCATAGAAATCGTCAGGCAAATCCTCTTGGTCAAGAGAACGCATATAATCAACCGTTTGCCCCACCGTCCAATGCGATGGGCAAACCACAACCTCACGCTGCATCAATCGGCCAGCACAATTTTCAGGGTAAGACAGCGCCTCTTCTACGATCAACCTTTCCCCAACAGGCAGAGCCGCGAGAATACTGGCAAGCTCATCATCCTCAAGATCTTCAAGGATATCAATGGCGTCGTCACTTTCCATTTCAGGCAACGCCTGTGCCAATTCACTTACCCCATAAGTGGACACCACATCTTCGAGAATATCTTCAGGCAAATAGGTAAATACTGTCGCATCAATATGACGCCGCAACATGATCATAAACCGTTTACGTTGCGCAGAATTAAGGCGTTCAATCATATCTGCCTGATCCGCCGGATGAAGCGGCGAAACCAGGGATATTAATCGGTCACGATTGCCATCAGCGATCGCCGCAATAATGGCCGCCTCAACCTTGGGGGTAAGGCCATAAAGATTGGTTAGATCTGGCATACCATGGCGCTGATATTCAATATTTTCATGATCGGGTTTTACCGCCATCGCGCCCTCACACCAGTTAGGAGTTCAGTAAAGATTATTTATACCCACTCAGAGGGTAAAATCCAATTTGTGATGGTTATACCCTTTTCATGATAAAGATCAAATTCTCCATAAGCCCTTAGAAATCTGTTTCAACACCGCCATCTGTCTTGCGCCGCGCAACATAGCTAGCTAATTCCTCTTGGATAGCATCATCCATAGGTGGCGGTTGATATTCCGCTAAAATCGCTTTCATAATGGCGTTAGCCCGTTCTTCCGTTTTCAGGCCGCCAGTTTCTTCCCACGTTTCAAAATTACGCCAGTCTGATAAAAATGGGGCATAAAATGCATCCTTAAACCGGCGCTGAGTATGATCAGCACCAAAAAAATGACTGCCCGGACCAACCTCTTTGATGGCTTCAAAGGCAAGGGCATCATCACTCATATCCAGGGGCTGATTAAGATAAATCTGCTGCTGAAGCATTTCACAGTCCATGATAAGTTTTTCAAAACTGGCGCATAATCCGCCCTCTAGCCAACCAGCCCCATGATAGACCATGTTGCAATGCCCAGAACTGACCGCTTGAAGCGAAGCCATGCTTTCCCATACCGCTTGCCCATCAGGATAGTTGGCAGCACACGCCACTGAGCCGCGCCAAGGCAAGCCATAACGCCGCGCCAATTGCCCTGATATCTGCATGGCTCGGTAGTATTCAGGTGTACCAAAAGCAGGTGAACCAGATTTCATATCCACATTACTGGTAAATGCTCCAAAAACCACTGGTGTATGGGGGCGTACCTGTTGCATCAGCACCAAACCTGCCAAAAACTCAGCATTTTGTTGCACGATCGCCCCTGCTACGGTCGCTGGGGCCATTGCCCCTGAGAGGGTAAAGGGGGTTATGACAACGGCCTGACCTTTCTTGGCACAGCGCATTGCCCCATCAAGCATTGGCCAGTCGTGTTTCAGAGGTGAGGTGGAATTGATATTGGTGAACATTCGCGGCTTTGATGCAAACGCACTTTCGGTAAGACCGCCAGCAATTCGCACCATTTCCATACCATCTTCGATACGCCCACTGCCAAGTGAATAAGCGTGTATCACTTTATCGGTTAGGGTCAGCATGTCATAAACACAATCTAGATGCCGTATAGATGCGTGAATGTCCACCGGCTCTACCGGATAGCCAGCAACGAAATGCAAACAATTAAAATACTGATTAAGCCGCAACAGGTTCTGAAAATCGGGTCTTGAACCTACTCGCCTGCCCCCATCAAGATCACTCACATTCGGGGCAGAAGCCACAGTAGAATAGAGCAAATTTCTGCCGCCAACCGTTAGCGTCCTATCTAAATTTCGAGGAACAATATCAAACTCAGCTGGGGCAAGGGCTATCATTTTTTCAACCAGCCCACGATCCATTTTGACATTCTTTGTCACATGATCAACATCACATCCTGCCTTTTCAAGATAATCCAATGCTTCATCATTTAAAAATAATATGCCGATTTCTTCTAATACGCGCATAGAAGTATCGTGTATTCTGTTTAGGTCTTCTTCAGAAACGGGTTCAACGGGATCGTCAATATATTGCGGAATACGCCAATCCAGTTGTTCAATGGCTGCGCGAATAGGGTTTCCCTGCCCTCGACCTGCACGCGACCGGCGACCGGATCGGTTAGATGAGTCGTTCATTTTCACACCTTTAACAGCGTTATTAACAAGTTTATCGTCAACCCAAATCCTATGCCAATGCAACTGATTATTTGCATATTACAGCGAATCCTTTATCAAAATAAAAGCTATCCTGTTGGGAGACTCATATGGGGCGACAGAAAAATAAGGGGTTGCTGTTTTTTCTGGGAGGAGCCAGATCAGGGAAAACCGCGGCAGCAGAAGCAAAAGCTATTCACATTGCTGAAAATACCGGGCAAATCCCCTATTATCTTGCTACTGGACAAGCCTTTGATGATGGGATGAAAGATCGCATTGAGCGCCACAAAGCCCTGCGCGCGGATCGCTTTAACACCATTGAAGAGCCGCTTGATCTTGCCGCCTCTATTCAGGCTATTGATGCTGTCAACGCCGTTATTCTGATTGATAGCTTAGGCATTTGGTTAACCAATATGATGATGGCGAAAAAGGACTGGCAAACGCCGTTAACAGAACTGCTCAACGTCATCGCGCATGGTGATAATCAAGTCATCCTAGTATCTGATGATGTTAGTGGAGGGATTATTCCTGAAAATGCGATGGCAAGACAGTTTCGTGATGAGTTGGGATTGATAAATCAACAAGTTGCCGCCGCTGCCACTGAAGTTATTTACGTTATTGCCGGTATCTCAACCCTGATTAAAGGTAAACAATCTTCATGACCGTTCAATTCCAACATGCCGATGATGTTTTAGATATCCTTAAGAATCTGCCCCTAGCCTGTGATACCAGCATGAAAGCGGCATCTGACCGGCAAGGGCAATTGACCAAGCCCCCCGGTTCTCTTGGCCGGTTAGAGGACTTAGCCATTTGGCTAGCCGGTTGGCAAGGTCGCGAGAAACCTGAAATTCGCCATCCACGCTGTGTGATCTTTGCCGGCAATCACGGCATCACGGCAAAAGGTGTATCGGCCTTTCCCCCAGAAGTCACCATGCAGATGGTAGCCAATTTCAAAGCAGGCGGCGCCGCTATTAATCAGCTTTGTCAAGCCGCAGGGGCGGAACTTGATGTTCACGCCTTGGATTTGGATCGCCCAACAGCTGATTTTACCGAAGGCCCTGCTATGACTATTGAGGATACTCTTGCCGCCATGCAACGCGGGGCAGACGCTATTCCTGATGATGCTGATCTTTTGATGCCTGGGGAAATGGGCATTGGTAACACAACCTCAGCAGCAGCTCTGGCCTTGGCGGTAATGGGCAATACCTCTGATCGCACAGCCATTTATTGGACAGGGCCAGGCACAGGCCTTGATCAGGCCGGGGTCACACAAAAAGCCGCGATGGTGCAAAAAGCCATTGACCGGAACAAAGGCAAAACCCTTAACCCGGTAGAATTATTATCCGAATATGGCGGCAGAGAAGTCGCCGCCATTGCAGGGTTAGTTCTGGCGGCACGAATGCGGCGCATCCCAGTTCTGCTAGATGGATATATTTCAACTGCCGCCTGCCTGCCGCTTTGGCATGGGAACGCATCAGCCCTCGCCCATTGCCAGATTAGCCATTGTTCAAAAGAACCTGGGCATCAGCATATCCTGGCAGGTCTGGGATTGCAGGCAATTCTTGATCTTGGGATGCGGCTTGGTGAGGGCAGCGGTGCGGCAACTGCCTTGCCGATTGTCAAAGCCGCGCTGGCAGCGCATAATGGTATGGCTACTTTCGCTGAGGCAGGGGTATCCGGTGGATAAACCTAGCATGGATTATATCAAGCATATGATGGTCTGGCGCTTAGATTGCCAGATGGCAGCTATGATATTAACACGCGTGCCAATGCATATTGATTATCCCAATGATCGCAAAATTGCGATGAGTTACTGGGCGTTTCCTCTGGTTGGTATTTTAGTCGCTGGAATTTCTGCAATCCCCGGGGTTATTTTGCTGTTAGCAGGGGTTCCCCCCCTTGCCGTGGGGGCAGTTATGCTAGCGGTTGCAGCCCTTATCACAGGTGGGATGCACGAAGATGGTCTGGCGGATATAGCGGATAGTTTGGGTGGTCATGATCAGGCTAGCCGGTTGCAAATTATGCGCGATAGCCGTATTGGCGCGTTCGGGGTGATTGCGCTGGTGCTTATTCTGGTGATACAGCTTGCTTGCCTTGCCGAATTAGCAACGCAAGGGGTCAATGTACTGATCGGGGCATGGCTGGCAGCGGCAGTGTTGTCACGTGCAATGATGGCATTGCAGGCATGGTCATACCCACCCCCTGACCAGACGGGCTTTGCCCATTCTGTTGGAAGCCCTGATCAAAACACTATGCTGATTGCCTTGGGGTTAGGGTTGGGGCTAGCTATTTTACTTTCCGGCTCATTAATGGTGTTTCTTGCCGCTGGTTTTGCTGTTCTTGCAACTTTTCTGATCGGTGCTGCATTTAATTGGCACCTTGGCGGCATAAACGGTGATGGGCTTGGTGCAACCCAAATGCTGTCTTCAGCAGTTATATTTATGGTTATGGCGATATCATGACACCTGCTGATGCAGAAAAAGGCATCATAACACTGGGACGCTTGATTCTAATTCGCCATGCCAGAACAGATTATGACCGCGCCCTTATTCCTCCTGAAGACCCCCCACTTGATCCCTTAGCCCAGCATGATTATGTGGCAATGGTATCAGAGTTGCCTAAACATTGGCATTGGGTCGTATCACCTCTTCGTCGATGCCTTGCCACAGCTGAACACTTGATTTCCCATGGCGCAGAATGCGCTGAACACACCACCGATAACCGGTTAATAGAACAATCTTATGGTCGCTGGCATGGGCAAGATATTGCCACTGTTTGGGATAAGGAATTAGCCGAAGGACCAAAGCATAACTGGCATTTTTTGCACCCAGATCATACCCCCCCAGAAGGTGAATCTTTTCATCAGCTAACTACGCGTGTGACCCCTCTTTTGCATGAGTTAAGCACATCAGGGCAAAATTATATTGTTATCACCCACGGCATGGTGATAAGGGCCATGGTTGGCGCGGCGCTAGGATTGACACCAGATCGCGCTATGGCATTTGAAATTGCCCCTATGTCGATGACGGGATTAACGCGCATGAATAAAGGGGGCAGTCTTGATCAAGCCAATGGCGGTGATTGGCAGGTCAATTTCCTAAACCGAGGGTTTTGATTAAATTTTCTGATACTACCCTATCGGTTGCCACGTGGGTCAACCCATCCAATACTGCCATCATTTCGGCGGTAAATCATATTCAGCCCCATATGGGATCGGTTGCGAAACATCATCGCTGGCTGGCCTGATATATCAAACCGCATGATCGCTTCTTCAAGAGACATAATATTAATTGGATAATCCATTTCCGCCAGAATCGCTGGAGCACCCTCACCACTAATGGCCTCATCAACACCGCCATCTTGGATATCTTCCTCATCCTTGAGGTCAGAAAGGGACAGCACCGTCATGGTCGCATCCATCTGATCCGTTTCCTGCTGATCGTGACGATGATTGCGAAGCCGGCGTTTATAACGGCGTAAGCGTTTTTCAATATGATGAGCGGCAACATCAAGCGCTTGATGGGCATCCCCTGCCTTACCACTAGCCTCCATATCCATGCCTGTAGACAGATTGACATGAACCTTAACGGCAAAACCGGCCGTATCTTTTTCTAAGGTGACTGAACCTGACACGGCACGAGGAAAATATTTTTCAATAGCTGCCTCTAATTGCACTTGGGCGTGTTCTTGAAACGCTGGACCCGTATCCATATTTTTACCTGAAACAGTGATTTGCATTTTCATCTCCTTTGTTCAGACACATTGATAAGATCGATAAACGTTTTTTTATGATCAGCCAAAACGATCATCAATACAAGTTTAGAGTAAATGCAATTTGTGCTTGAAATACGGCAAATCAGGCAAATTCTTGCCGTAACCCTATAGATAACCTTCCGCCATCCACCTGATCAACAAAATGCAATGGGCGTCCGTGATCCCCATCACGATTGGCAAAACCTGGCGCCGACAGCAACACCAACTGCCCCGGATGATCATTTAGGGCAACAGCACCATTGCCATTACGATCATCACATAAACAAAGTCGCGATTTCCCTGCCAAAGTAATGATAATCACGATCTGTCGATACCGTAGCCCATCACGGTGAACCCCGATCCCTTTAGACCCTTTGGGATAGCGTTGAATAGCGCGATCATTAAGATAAAGTGGTTCAGAAAACACAGGGGTTTCCAGCCTGCCATTCGCCGTGTTCAGCCCATCTTCTAGCATCTGGCAGATGACCTCCAGATGGCCTTCTCTTGGGGCTGGAAAACAGATATCAAAGTCCTGATGAACAACGACCCCTTTATGCGATACGCGGTCAGTCGCACGGCGCATTGGTAAAGCCTCAGCCATATCCGTTAACACTGCGATTTCATCAGCGGTAAAAAAAGGCACAGAAACACCAAGGCACTGATCCGCGGCTAGCGCAATCAGTGCCTCTTTGAGTTGATCTATGCGGTCATCGGTCAAGGCAAACATGAGTGTTTGACCACCATAACAAAGATTTAATCGAGGGTTTTGACCAGTTTATCAACCTCAGGAAGAACGCTTTCCACACGATCAAACATCATATTAATTTCGTCTTCGCTGATAATTAGTGGCGGGCAAAACGCGATGCCATCAAGAGGAAGTGCCCTAATAATCACCCCAGCATCCTGAACCATTTTCATGACCCGTGCGGCCAATTTATGCTTTGGATCAAGCTTAATCCGGCTATTGGGTTCTTTCACAAACTCAATCGCACCAATAAGCCCAATACCGCGCGCATCACCAACGCTGTCATATTTCCCAAGCCCCTTGATCCGCTCTTGGAATAACGGCGCGATTTTGCGAACATAATTGATAATGTCACGCTCTTCCATCAATTCAAGCGTACGCAGAGCAACTGCCGCAGGAACAGGATGGGCAGTATAAGTATAACCATGGCCGAACTGGCCTAGCTTTTCTGCTTGAACTGCCATGCCGTCAGCAACTTTATTGCTTACCAATACAGCTGAAATTGGCAGATAAGCAGATGATAAAGCCTTAGCGCAGGTGAGGATATCTGGCTTGAGACCATAAGTTTGTGATCCCCACATATTGCCCGTACGACCAAAGCCACAGATCACTTCATCAGCGATAAACAGAATATCGTGTTTCTTTAAAATTGGTTGAAGAGCCTCAAAATACCCTTTCGGGGGAAGTATCACCCCGCCAGCACCCATTAACGGTTCAGCAATAAAGGCACCGATAGTATCTGCGCCTTCTTCAGCTATCATGTCTTCTAGGTCTTGCATGCAACGCTTAACGAAATCATCCACGCTTTCGCCATCGTGAGCATCTTGGAAATAATGTGGCGAGGAGGTGTGTTTGGCAAAATCAAGTGGTAGGCTGAACCCTTGCTGAACATAGGGGAGCGCTGTAAGGCTTGACGCCGCCAGTGTTACACCATGATAGCCACGCTTGCGGCTAATCACTTTACGCTTTTCAGGCTTACCAATCGCGGCATGATAATACCATACCATTTTGATGGCAGTATCGTTTGCTTCTGATCCAGAATTACAGAAAAAAACCTTATCCAGACCATCAGGGGCAGCTTTGATCAGTTTTTCAGCCAGATTAATCGCCGGATTATGCGTCTTCGCCGTAAAGCTGTGGTAAAAGGGCAATTCCTGCATCTGTTTGGTGGCGGCTTTAACCAATTCGGTTTCGCTAAACCCAAAAGATGCACACCAGAGACCTGCTAGACCTTCGATATAATCCTTACCTTCACTGTCATAAACAAAGACGCCTTTGCCCTTATTGATGATCATTGGCCCCTGTTCCGCCAGCATTGCCGGGTTAGTGTAAGGGTGCATATGATATGCAATATCTTTGGCTTCTTGTGAGTTTGGTGAAAACATTTCAGGTTTATTCATATCGTAACTCCATGATATGGATTTTCGGTTAACAGATCAAAAGGCCTTCTCAATTGAATTGATCAGACATGCTGACCGCCATTAATGTGTAATTCAGCCCCATTAACATAACTAGCCCTATCAGAGCACAGAAAATAGATGCTGTCTGCAACTTCCTTTGTTGTTCCCAGCCGCTGCATCGGAATGCCAGGCAAGGCTATTTCTTCAGCTTCTGGGGAAAGGATATCTGTTTTTATCTCACCTGGTGCTATGGCATTTACGCGCACCCCTAAATGACCAAAGTCATTAGCCATTTCGCGTGTCAAAGCACTCAGCGCCGCTTTAGATGTGGCATAAGCGGTTCCAGCAAAACTATGAACACGACTGCCCGCGATGGAGGTCACATTGACAATCGTGCCTTTGCCGCGCCCTAGTGCGTCTGCCAAACCCCTTGCCAACATAATTGGCGCAAAGAAATTCACTTGAAACACTTCATTCCAAACACTGATCGGTGTGGCCATACTATCCATACGCTCACCCTTATCAAGCTTGGGGGAAATACCCGCATTGTTTACCAGTGCGTGAAGCGGTTCATTCTTTAAACGTTTCAATAATTCTAGGATGCCATTTTCAATGCTTGCCGGATCAGATAAATCAATTTGCAAATGATCTTCTTCCCCTGCTGGCCAAGGACAATTTTTAGGAAAGGCCTGACGCGAACAGGTAATCACACGCCAACCTTCTTCGGAAAAGCGTTTGACCGTTGCGTGGCCTATGCCTCGGCTAGCTCCAGTTAGAACAAGTGTTTTTCTGCCTTCCGACATGATGTTTTCATCTCTTGCTAGCGGTTTGACTTCATCGTAGTTTAAAGGAAGAATGATCAAATGACGATAAGAATATTTTAATGTTACAAATAAGGGAACACTATGAATAACGCAGATTTCATCATCGTTGGGGCTGGTTCTGCTGGCTGTGTTCTGGCTAACCGTCTGACAGCAGATGGCAAAACCACGGTAATCCTGATTGAAGCCGGTGGCGAAGACAGAAATCCCTTTATTCATCTGCCTGTGGGTTACGTTAAAACCATGGTCAATCCTAGCATCAACTGGATGTTTAAGACTGAACCAGAAAAAGGCACCCATGACCGCGCCATTGATATGCCAAGAGGAAAAGTTCTGGGTGGATCTTCGTCCATTAATGGCATGATTTATGTGCGCGGACAAAGTGGGGATTATGACAACTGGGCGCAACGCGGTAACAAAGGCTGGAGCTATGATGAAGTTCTACCATACTTCAAGAAAACCGAATGTTTTGAAGGCATTAAAGACGATAAGATAGATGCTGAATTAAGAGGTAATGACGGCCCAATTCATGTTCAACACGTCCGTGAACATTATGACGCGATGGATATGGTGCTCAAAAGTGCAAATGCTGAAGGCTGGCCAACTAACCCTGACTATAATGGCCGCGATCAAGAAGGTTTTGCTTATGCTCAGACAACCATGCGTGGGGGCTTACGCTGGTCTACTAAAAAGGGCTATTTGAACCCAGCGCGTAAGCGCCCTAATCTGCGTGTCATTAGCCACGCCATTGCGACTAAATTGACCCTAACAGGTAAGCGCGTGACTGGCGTGACCATTAATCAGGCTGGAAAAGAAGAAAGCCTGACCGCCAATGCCGAAGTGATTTTATCAGCAGGGGCAATTCAGTCGCCGCAATTGCTTGAACTGTCTGGCATTGGTGATATTGCCATTTTGAGCCAGCATGGCATAGAAACCAAGCATCATCTTGCCGCCGTAGGCAAGCATCTCCAAGATCATTTCATCTCGCGCTTGTCTTGGAAACTTACCGGCCTTGGTTCCCTAAACAGCAAAACACGCGGCTTTGGCCTGATGGGGGAGTTGCTTCGCTTTGCAGCAGGACGCCGAGGGGCGTTGACCATGCCTTCAGGTATCGTGCTTGGCTTTGTCAAAAGCCGTGAAGGGTTGATGGCCCCCGATATTCAGTTTCATATTGCAAACGCCAGTTATGCTAATCCTGCAAAACGGGTGTTTGACCCCTTCCCTGGCATGACCATTGGGCCATGTCAGTTGCGTCCGGAAAGTCAGGGGTCTGTGCATCTCAAAACCACTAATCCCTTTGATGCTCCTGCTATTCGCATGAATTATCTTGATGCTGCTGAGGATAAACGTGTGCATATCGCCGCTATTCGCATAGCCAGACAGCTTATGAGCAATGCTGTCATGTCTCCGCATGTGATCGAAGAATTGCGCCCGGGGCATGAGGTGGAAACAGATGATGAATTGCTAGATTATATCCGTCAATCTGGGGTAACCCTTTATCATCCGGTTTCAACTTGCCGTATGGGGCCTGATGCCAATCACAATGTTGTCGATGAACGCTTGCGCGTTTACGGGATAGAAGGATTGCGTGTTGTTGATGCGTCTATCATGCCGTCGCTGGTATCGGGTAACACCAACGCACCAACCATTATGATTGCTGAAAAAGCAAGTGATATGATTATAGCGGATCACCGCCTATAAACCTTTAGGCGTCTTTATAACAATCATAGGGCTAGAAATTTCACTTTGGGGACATTATGACATCACCCAATCCTAAACCTGATGCCTTTCCCCTTGCTATCATTGGTGACGGTTATGCCGCGGCCGTGTTGTTAATTCATCTGGCCAAGCATGGTTTTGATCTCAATCAGGTTGTTGTTATTGGCAAAGGCCAGCTTGGCCTTGGGGCAGCATATGGAACAGAGCATCCAGATTTTCGGTTAAATGTCCGTGATGATCTGATGATCATTGATGACGATAATCCTGAAGATTTCGTTCATTGGGCAAGCCAGTTAGATGATCCCAACGCCGAGGACCCTGAAGGTGGAGGCAAGTTTTATCAGCGCCGTGATTTTGCCCGATATGTTCGCCATATGCTGGCAAAGCATGATATTGAGACCTTTATTACCCACATCAAAGCTAGGGCAAACCGTATCGCACGCGGCCATAATGGGAATTGGATCATTTCCCTTGATCATGGGCAAAAGGTCACTGCCAGGGCAGCGGTACTTGCAACCGGAAACCCAACACCCAATGCTGATCACCTGATCTGTGAAAATGCACCTGCGGATCGCATCCACCGCACCCCATGGGATGGTAAAAGCATTGCCACGATTGCGCCTGATGATCATGTGCTTTTGGTCGGCGGGGGATTAACGGCACTTGATGCTTGCCTTGCGTTTTATCACGCTAAACATAAAGGCAAATTAACGCTCGTGACTCCGAGAGGACTATTGCCGCCGCGACAACGAGACTGGACCAAAGACAGCATTCCAGATTTCCCTGAACCTCTTACTGCTTCTCAATTTGTTCGGCATATGCGCCAGCACTTGCCCATTGCCCCCCCGGACACAAGCGTCTGGCAATCAGCTTTTGAAGGGCTAAGGGCGGTATTGCCTGATGCATGGTCAAGACTTTCCCCCTTTTGTCGAAAAAGGCTTATCACTCGCCTAGGGTGGTTGTGGTCATTATTGCGTTATCGCGCCGCGCCCCAGGCCATGGCCGCCATTCAAGATATGATAAACTGCAACCAAATGGAGATCATATCCGATCGGGTCATTAGCATTGGTAAAGGCGCCCCCCTCACCGTTGCATTAGCCCAACACGGTTCTGTTGCTTGTGATATTGCCTATCTTGCTTCTGGCCCCGGGCATGATACCCTTATCCAAACTATGATTAATGATGGCATTGCACTTTCGCCTTTTGGTAAAGATACACAGAATAGGTTTGGGGTTGCCGTTGGTGATGATTATGCTCTGTTAGGCGCTGATGGAAATACAGCACAAACCTTATGGGCAATTGGCCCACCGACAATAGCTTGCCTTGGTGATGTTGTTGGGGTGTCATCTATCGCAAGGCAAGCGGCGTCCTTAGCCCAACAGCTTTGCCCCACCATGACCAGAGAAAAGGCTAAATCATGACAAAAAACACTGGGTTTTGGACGAATAAACCCATGACTGAGTTTAGTCATGAAGAATGGGAAAGCCTATGTGATGGGTGCGGAAAATGCTGCCTCATCAAACTTGAAGATGTGGATAGTGGCGAGATCCATTATACCGATGTTGGCTGCACCTTATTGGATGGTAAAACCTGCCTTTGCCGCGACTACGCAAACCGCAAACAGATTGTGCCCGATTGTGTGATACTTACCCCTGATCGGTTGGAACAAATCCCATGGATGCCCCAAAGCTGTTCTTACAGGTTGATTTATGAAGGCAAGGATTTACCGGATTGGCACCCCCTGATCACTAGTGATCCAAATAGCACGCATCAAGCAGGCCAATCTGTAGCAGGGCAAATCATTTCTGAGGATGATATTGATGAAGACGACTTGCCTACCCATATCAAAGATTGGAATAGGTAACTGCCTTATTGCTAGGCTATGAACGAAACCCATAATGATGGACAAAGATTGAGGAACACATGAGCAAATGGTCACTTATCATATATGGATTGATTGCCTCGCTTTTGGTGATTTCTCTTTGGCAGTATGGCACAGCTGATAAAGAATGGGCGCAGTGCAAGGAAACGCTGATTGCACAATATCTGGGATCGGAATGTACCCCTGTTGGCGGCATCGGGATTCAGCAAAAGGGTATCAATCCGGTTACCCCTTTATCTTCACCCGGCAGCAACATATAACCTACCAATTCTAATCAACGGAGCCTTTCATGTTTTTTCCATCAGGCACACATAAAGACCATGGGCTTGCCTTTAATCCCCTTAAGGCTATTGTATCGCCAAGGCCCATTGGCTGGATTTCCAGCATTGGCGCTAATGGGATACATAATCTTGCCCCCTATAGCTTTTTCAATGCTGTTTCTGAAACACCACCCATGGTTGCCTTTTCGGGGTCACCTGGTACCCAAGGCGATAAAGATACCGTTAAAAACATTGAAGAAACTGGTGATTTTGTCGTCAATATCGTATCTAGCAGTTTGATGAACGCCATGAACATCACTTCTGCTAGTTTGCCGCGTGATATATCTGAGTTTGATCAGGCACAACTCACACCAAAGCCATCGCGCTTAGTCTCCTCCCCTCATGTGGCGGAGTCCCCTTGCTATTTAGAATGTAAGCTTTGGAAGATCATTGATCTGCCGCAAGCATCAGATGAAAGCAAAAGCCGCTTGGTCATTGGTGAAGTGGTAGGTATTGGCATTGATGACGCCATTATCACACCCGAAGGGAAAATAGATGTGGCCAAATATCAGCCTGCGGCACGATTGGGTTATAAAGATTATGCGATTATCAACAAGGTGTTTGAATTGGATCGCCCAGACACCTAAGCCTTTATTCCAAGACGAATAAAACCATAAGCCTTTGATCTGTTAATTAATCAAACATTTGCTAATCGTCACATTAGCATAACCATTAAGATCGGTATCGGTGAGCCTTATACGGATTAGCCAGTCTTCCATGGCCAGCACCATGGTAAGCGGCAATACGCCATTGGTGATTTTCTCACCGCCTAGGAATGATGCTCTGACGGTAATGGGCTGTTTCAGATCAAACCATGGGTTATCGTGATTAGCATCTTGTCCGGCCTCACCTTCAATAAAAAGGCTTAGGGTTTCAGACAAAAACATTCTATCGCTATTTCCGCCAGCAAAGTTAGGGGTGACGACCTCAACATCGCGCTGTTCAATTTTACGGCATTTTGTGGCTTCGCCTAAAGAATTTAACAATTGGCGAATCTGCTCGGGCGGCACATCCTTAGCCAAATAGCGGGATACCAGCTTTCTCAGCGACACTACGTCTTTATCTTCGGTGTTGATTAGGGCTTCAGCTGCTAATCGGCGTTGCTGTTCAGTATTGAGTTGTTCGGTCAAGACAGCCACAGTCTGTTCCAGGCGATTGTTGTTTTGCACAAGTTCCTGAAGCCGGTCACTGGATGAAGAAAATACTGACCATTGCTGATTCTGCCCAATAATCCAGCCAACCCATAAGGTTACCAACAAGGCTAAAATTCGCAAAATAAAGCGCAATTGTGATTTCGCTTCGCGTTTGCGATATCGTTCCGTGGTTTGATAATAATCCATACTGACAAGAAATCACTGTTGGAGGACTGGATTACCCACGTTTAGTCGCTATGATAACCCGTTGCAATTTCAAACTATTCTAACAGGAAATACAGGTATCGTCATGAAAAAATCAAATCGAGCATGGCAACGGATGCTAAGCGGCAGGCGGCTTGATCTGCTAGACCCAACGCCAGTGGATATTGAAATTGATGATATTGCCCATGGCTTATCCCGGGTGGCACGCTGGAATGGCCAGACTAACGGTAAATGGCCATATTCAGTAGCTGACCATTCGGTTCTGGTGGAACAGGTCTTTACTGAACAAAACACAGGCATTGGCACACGCTGGCAACTGGCTTGCTTGCTTCATGATGCCCCCGAATATGTCATTGGTGATATGATCACCCCCTTCAAATTGTTTCTTGGAGACAGTTATCATGAGATCGATGACCGTTTAAGCCGAGCTATTCATTTGCGATTCGGCTTGCCTGGTGAATTGCCGCAATGGGTTAAAAAGGCGATCAAGAAAGCTGATAAAACCGTTGCCTATATTGAAGCCGTTCAGATTGCAGGGTTTTCCCAAGACGAAGCTAAGCGTTATATTGCTAACCCTCGGAATGTGCCGATGCACAACATCTCACCGCTGTCGCCAAATAAAGCAAAGCTGGCTTATCGGAAACGCTTTGATGAATTGATGGATGGGATGGCAACGCCGGCAGTATCCTGATTGCATAGCAACAGAACGGACAAATCATGCCCATAAACATCATAAGAAAAGGATCCCAGGATGAAGCCTCGCACAAAGATAACCCCAGATAACACCATCATCTTTGTTGCCCTTGAAAGTGAACTTCCTGCCACTCATCTGCCGGAATGGAGGATAGTTTACACAGGTGTTGGCAAGGTTAATGCTGCCATTGAAGGTATTAAGAATTATAATATTTATCAACCTTTTATAGCCATTAATTACGGTACTGCTGGAACTTTAAATCAAGCGATCTCAGGCTTAGTTGAAGTTGGTCAATGCTATGAGCGTGATATGGATGTTCGCCCACTAGGTTTTGCCATAGGACAAACCCCGTTTGAGGATGCGATTGGTCTTAGCTTTGGATACGAGGGGGTGACATGCAGCTCAGGGGATAATTTTGTCACTGATACCCCAGAACTTAATTCTGATATTGTTGATATGGAAGCATATGCCCTAGCCAAGGTTGCTAAGAAGGTTGGTTGTGATTTTAGGTGCTTTAAATATATTTCCGATAGCGCCGATGGGGAAGCTGCCGCAGACTGGCAAGAAAACCAACGGCGCGGTGCGAAACATTTTGTTGATCATTTTTTGCGTGTGGTGGTTGGTGGGGACACTCGGACTTGAACCGAGAAGCCTGTTACGGCGGCAGATTTTAAGTCTGCTGTGTTTACCAGTTTCACCATGCCCCCTTATCAAGAAACTTCTTTCTTGTTAAGTTTTGACCGTGACTGTGTCAAGCGCATTACATGGCAAAACCAAACATAAGGATCAAACCGTGTTTTTTCTGCCCCTTTTTGATGATAATCCCACCGGACGGGTACCAATTGTGACATGGATTTTAATCGCAATCTGTATTGCGGTATTTCTGTTTCAGCTTGGGCTTGACGACAGAGGCGAGCGGATTTTTATTTTTTCTTATGGTGCGATACCTGCCCTGATCACAGGATCAGAATTAAGGCCGCCAGCATTAGCAGGCTTACCTGACTATGCCACCATGGTGACATCGGTGTTTTTGCATGGCGGCATCCTGCATCTGGGCGGCAATATGCTCTATTTGTGGATTTTCGGCGATAATGTTGAAGACAGCATGGGGCCAGTAAAGTTTATCATCTTTTATCTAACCTGCGGCATCGCGGCAACCATGGCTCATGTGGCGATAGCGCCAGAATCGGTAACGCCATTAGTTGGGGCTTCAGGCGCTATTGCTGGGGTACTAGCCGCATATCTTATGCTTTATCCTCATGCTCATGTTCGGGTGCTTGTGATTATCCTCATTTTTATTCGCTTTGCCTCATTCCCTGCCCTTGCGGTATTGGCGGCGTGGCTTATCATTCAGTTTTTATCTGCCCCGTCAGCGTTTAGTAATAGTGATGACGGAGGGGTGGCTTATTTTGCACATCTAGGCGGCTTTGCGGCGGGATTGATTCTGACGCCGATTTTTAAACGCCGCGATCAAAAAATATTTCCTGCCAAGCAAGAGACGGAAAGCCAGAACACGCCTAAACCATCGATAAACATCATGACACGGCATCAGATCAAGAATGAGTTTGTGGATCGCTACCGACATCGAAAAAATCAACCCAAACCGCCACCATCGCGGCGAGATTTACCCGAAGTGAAAAAGGCATCACGCCCCAAAGGTCCATGGGATAAATCCTAAAAAACACCGCTAAGATACGGCATTATTCCCGATTGAGAATCAGACGGTATTTCCACCAGATACAGTCTGTTCCCTTGTTCCGGTGCCGCCAAGCGAGGTGATGAGGTCAAGCACCTCTAGCGCCGCTTTATCAACGTCATCCTGATTAAGAGACGCCACAACCACTGCAGTGCCATACTGACCTGGCTTAAACCAAGGATAGCTGCCTATGCTAAGGCCGGTGTAACGGTTTTGAATAATCCCTAAACCAGAAGCCAAAGTGCCTTCGCCAATTTCAGTTTGAATAGAGACGCGGTGCTTATCTGAGCCTTTGGGCAACATTGCTTCCATTTCTGCGAGCATCGCCTCAAAAATCTTGGGCACCCCTGCCATGACATGCACATTGCCTATGCGGTAACCTGGCGCTGCTGAAACCGGATTATAGATCAACTCTGCGCCTTCTGGTATATCCGCCATTTTTTGTCGGGCGTCGTTGTAATCTAGCCCTGTGCCTTCGTAATGTTCGACCAAAAGGCGATCAGCTTCAGGGTGGCGGATCACATTAACCGAAAAGGCACTGGCAACCGCCACAGTTGTGATATCATCATGGGTAGGGCCAATACCGCCAGAGGTAAAAACCAAATTATAGGCCGCTGATAAGGCTTTAACCGCTGCGACAATTCCATCATGGGTGTCGCCGATCACCCTAACCTCAGCTAAGGCAATACCGCGATCATGGAGAAATTGAGCCAGGGTATTAATATTTTTATCTTGAGTTCGGCCAGAAAGGATTTCATCACCAATCACTAGCATAGCGGCAGAGGGTTGCGTCATAACATCACCTGAGATAAGACAAATAAATAACCTGTTATATCCCTAAACCTATTCAGATCAATAGCCATCACGGTCAGCGGAACCCCTAAATGCAGCTACCACCCCTAGAACAAGGCGTATTGATTAAGCGCTACAAACGGTTTCTGGCGGATATTGATTTTGGTGATCGGATAGAAACCGTGCATTGCCCAAACCCTGGTGCCATGACCGGACTAAACACCCCCGGCCTTGAAGTATGGTGTTCGCGTTCGGATAATCCTAACCGCAAATTACCCCTGACATTAGAGTTGGTGAAGGCAGATGGCGATCTTGTAGGCATCAATACCAACCGCCCCAACAGCATTGCGCATGAGGCACTGGAACAAAATAAAATCTCTTCATTGGCGTGCTATCGGCATATCCGGCGAGAGTATCAATGGAAAAAAGGGGTTCGTTTTGATTTTCTGTTGGATGAGGCGGATGATGAGTCACCGCCTATGTTGCTGGAAATTAAGAATGTGCATCTTCGCCGCCCAGAATTGCCGGATGCCGTCGCCTTTCCTGATTCGGTAACCGCCCGCGGCAGTAAGCATCTTGCCGAACTAACCAGTGCCATCCAAGACGGGTATCGGTGTGGTTTGCTGTTTGTTGTTCAGCGCATGGATGGGGATCATATGGTCATAGCCGATGATATTGATCCTTTATATGCTCAGAACTTGCGGCAAGCGCATGAACACGGCGTGGAAATTATGGCATGGCGTTGCAATATTTCGCTTGAGGCTCTAACATTAAATCACCCTATACCTATTAAGATACCGGAATAATGCGAACAGAACCAATTCCCCGCCATGACCAGTTTGGCTATATCAAAATGCGCAAGGCAGGCAAATTGGCCGCTGAAACTTTGGATTATATCGCCCCTTTTGTGAAAGCTGGCGTTACCACGCTTGAGCTTAATGATCTCTGCCATCAGTTTATCACTGATCATGACGCTATCCCTGCGCCCCTCGGCTATAAAGGGTTTCCAAAGGCGACATGCATTTCTGTTAATCATGTGGTCTGCCATGGCATTCCTTCGGAAAAGCGGCTGATTGATGGAGATATTGTTAATATTGATATCACCGTCATTCTGGATGGATGGTATGGCGATACCTCGCGTATGTACTGGATTGGTGAGCCAAATGTAAAAGCTAAGCGGCTTACTGATGTTACCTATCAGGCTATGATGCGCGGCATCGAAGTGGTGAAACCCGGCGCTACCCTTGGTGATGTTGGTCATGCCATTCAAACCTATGCCGAAGCGGCACGTTTCTCTGTGGTTAGGGATTTCACAGGCCACGGCATTGGCCAGCAATTCCATATCGCACCGACCGTGTTGCATTATGGCCAACCCGGTGAAGGCATTATCCTTGATGAAGGCATGATTTTTACCATAGAACCCATGATTAACACCGGCACTTGGCAGGTGAAAATCCTACCTGATGGCTGGACCGCAGTCACCAGAGATCGCGGTCTATCCGCGCAATTTGAACATACTGTTGGGGTGACCGCAGATGGGGTAGAAATTTTTACCCTATCACCCAAAGGATATACTCAGCCGCCTTATCTGTGATTGTCTGCCGCAATATTTTGTTATAAGCAATTTCTCATAGATTTAGACTGGTATCAGGAAAATGGTTTTCCCTTTCTGTCAGACAGGTTATATTAATTGTTATTAGCTGCGTAGCATTGACCACGTTGTTTACTCGGTCAGCACATAAGAAACCTATCCCATCAAAAATATCGATCACCATTAATGTGAATAATGGTTTTGATGATAGGGCATGTATGACCTATGAACCCCAAAAATACCCAACCCCCTATTTCTGATCATGCTGGTCATCGGGACCGCTTAAAAACGCGTATTCAACAGCATGGCGCAACAAAACTGGCCGATTATGAGTTGCTTGAAGCCCTGTTATTTTATGCTATTCCGCGTCGTGATACCAAAGAAATATCTAAAACTTTAATTAATAAATACATGTTTATAAATAACATACTTAATGCAAACTATGATGAATTAAAGACAATTCCACATATAGGTGAACACAGCATTATCCTGTTTCGACTTATTCAGGCCTTTGCCGTGCGATTAGGGGAAGAAAAGATTATTAAGAAATCCACCTTTGGATCATGGAAGGATGTGATTGAGTATTGCCGGACACGCATCGGATTTGAAGATAAGGAATATTTCCTAGCGATATTTGTTGATAGCAGTAATAACATTATTGCCGCGGATGAACTAGCCGCCGGAACCATTGACCGCGTGGCAGTCTACCCCAGAGAGGTCGTTCGCCATACCCTAGGCTATAACGCTTCAGCGGTAATTTTGGTGCATAATCACCCATCGGGAAGTATTGAGCCATCTAAACAAGATATCGTAATGACCAAGACCATCCATCAGGCCATTCAAGCAATTGATGCCCGGCTTCATGATCATCTTATCATTAGTGGTGAAGGTCATTTCAGTTTTAAGAACGCAGGCTTAATCTGACATCCCCCTATCCTTACCTCAACAGCTATTAGCCCCTATGATTGTCATGAAGGTAAAATCATGCTGTGAGATGCTAGACAAGCGGCACAACGCTGACTAACATGGCGCCTTATTTGGATTACCGAAAAGTCAGGAATTAAACGGATGATACCCCGATACTCGCGCCCGGAAATGAGCCAGATATGGACGGATGAAAGCCGCTTTCAAATCTGGTTTGAAATTGAAGCGCACGCTTGTGATGCGCAAGCAGAGCTTGGTGTAATGCCAAGCGAAGACGCCAAGACCATCTGGGAAAAAGGTAAGTTTGAGGTCAAGCGCATTCATGAGATTGAGGCAGAGACAAAACATGATGTTATCGCGTTCCTAACAAATCTGGCTGAACATATTGGCCCTGCCGCACGATGGGTGCATCAGGGTATGACATCATCAGATGTCCTCGACACCACGCTTTCGGTGCAACTGGTCAGAGCCAGTGATTTGATTATGACGGGTATCAGCCGGGTGATGGATGCTCTTAAAACCCAAGCTTTTGCCCATCGTTACACCCCTAGCATGGGGCGCAGTCATGGTATTCATGCAGAACCTGTTACCTTTGGGTTAAAACTTGCAGGACATTACGCCGCTTTTGCCAGATCGCTTGAGCGGATGCGTCATGCCAGAGCCGAAATCGCAACTTGTAAAATTTCAGGGGCTGTTGGGACTTTTGCCCATATCGACCCATTTGTGGAACGCCATGTTGCCGCAAAAATGGGGTTAGTTCCAGAAACGCATTCCACCCAGATTATTCCGCGCGACCGTCACGCAATGTTCTTTGCAACGATGGGCGTTGTTGCCGCATCAATTGAAAATCTGGCAACAGAAATCAGGCACTTACAACGCACCGAGGTACGTGAAGCAGAAGAATATTTTTCTGCTGGGCAAAAAGGGTCATCGGCCATGCCGCATAAGCGCAATCCGGTTTTGACCGAAAACCTGACGGGATTAGCGCGCATGGTGCGTTCTGTGGTCACCCCTGCTCTTGAAAATGTTACGCTCTGGCACGAGCGTGATATCTCGCATTCTTCGGTGGAACGCATCCATGCCCCTGACGCTACGATTGCGCTTGATTTTGCCCTGCACCGAATGGCTGGCGTGGTGGAGAAACTCTTGATTTATCCTGAAGCCATGCAGAAAAACCTAGATCAGCTGGGGGGATTAGTCCATTCCCAACAGGTGTTATTAGCGTTGACCCAACATGGGGTTAGCCGCGAAGATGCGTATCGTTTGGTACAGCGTAACGCTATGAAAGTATGGCATGAGGGTGGAAGTTTTCTAGATTATCTTTTGGCTGACCCTGAGGTTACTGACCATGTTCCGGCGGAAACGGTCACGGCGCTTTTTGATATCAATCATCACTTCAAAAATATTGATTACATTTTTGAACGTACTTTCAGCACAAAATAACGATGCCAGCGATTGCTTATCGTCATCAGGGTTGCTATTATGAAATGAAAGTATAATCCGATTATAGAAAACCCCATTTCCAAACAAATCGATGGCAAAACGCGACAAACTTTATGAGGGCAAGGCAAAAACAATTTTTGCCACAGATGATGCTAATCAATTGATTCAGTATTTCAAGGATGACGCCACCGCTTATAATGCCCAAAAGCACGAAGTAATCATGGGTAAAGGTGTTCTTAACAACGCCATTTCCTATCATATTATGACTGCTCTGGGCGAGGCTGGGATCAAACATCATCTGATCAAGAAAATGGATCAACGTGAGCAACTGATTCGCAAATGTGACATTATCCCCGTTGAGGTTGTTGTTCGCAATATTGCCGCTGGTTCAATGGTTGGGCGTCTTGCCGGCAAACATATCCCTATTAGCCTAGGCACCTGCCTGAAAACCCCGGTTGTGGAATATTATCTCAAAGAGGACGCCTTAAATGATCCTCTGATTACCGCTGAGCATATCACAGGCTTTGATCTGGCTAGCGAAGATGAATTAAAGCAGATGCGGCTGACTTCACTTGCGATTAATCGCATTCTTGGTGATATCTTTAATGGCATTGACATCACTTTGGTGGATTTCAAATTGGAATTTGGGCGTCCATCACAGCGTCAGGACGATGACCCTTTGCTGATACTGGCGGATGAAATTAGCCCAGATAATTGCCGGCTATGGGATAAGACCACAGGCGACATTAAAGACAAGGATCGCTTTCGTAAATCTATGGGCGGCTTAGTTGAGGCGTATCAAGATATCGCAAACCGCTTTGGCATTTCCATCGCGGCGACATGAAACGGAGAACATTATGGTTAGCATAACCATTACTATCGGACTCAAAGACGGCGTTCTAGACCCCGAGGGTAGAGCGATTGAATCCTCACTCAACAACCTTGGCTATCATGAGGCGAGCGAGATTAAAACTGGCCGGTTGATCCGTTTCACCATGGATGAAGCTGATCATGCCAGAGCGCATCAAAAGGTATCTAAAATGTGTGAAACCCTATTGGTGAACACGGTTATTGAGCATTATGACATCACCGTCGAAGATTTGATTGAGGAATAATCCCATCGTGGCACGCATAGCGGTTATAAGTTTTCCGGGTTCCAATTGCGATCGTGATATCATTACGGCTATCCGTGATATTACTGGCACCGAACCAAACCAATTCTGGCATAAAGAAAGCACAATGCCACGGCAGGATTTGGTCATCTTGCCGGGCGGCTTTTCATTTGGGGATTACTTGCGGTGTGGCGCGATTGCCGCGCGCTCACCCATTATGGACGAGGTGCTAGAGCATGCTTGGCGCGGTGGCTATATTTTGGGGATTTGTAATGGCTTTCAAATTTTAACAGAGGCTGATTTGCTTCCTGGCACTTTGATGCGTAATCGTGGATTGCGATTCGTCTGCCGTGATGTGGTGCTAGAAACCCATAACAGTGATAATGCCATCCTGACAGGTCTGAATGAGGGGCAGAAATTGCGGATACCAGTCGCCCATAATGAGGGCAATTATTTTGCTGATGCTGCCACACTGAAAAAAATCAAAGATAAGGGACAAATTGCCTTTACCTACTCCGGTGCAGACCAAGATCCAAATTATAACCCAAATGGGGCGATTGATGATATTGCCGGCATTGTTTCAGAAAATGGGCGGGTTTTAGGGCTAATGCCCCATCCGGAACGCAAGGCTGACCCGATCCATGGTGGCTTAGATGGCCGTTTATTATTGAAATCTGTAATTGAGGCCGCATCATGACCGCTTCTGCTGACCTTAGCACAGAAAAACAAGCCGCAGAAATGGGCCTTAGCGCGGATGAGTTTGCGTTGATCTGTCAACGGCTTGGCCGAACCCCTAATTTAACTGAGCTAGGTATTTTTTCGGCAATGTGGTCTGAACATTGTTCTTACAAATCCTCTCGCCGTTGGCTTAAAACTCTCCCGACCACAGGTAAACAAGTCATTCATGGCCCGGGGGAAAACGCTGGTGTTGTGGATATTGGCGATGGAATGGCGGCGGTGTTTAAGATCGAAAGCCATAATCACCCTTCATTTATTGAACCATATCAAGGGGCAGCAACGGGTGTTGGCGGTATTTTGCGTGACGTCTTTACGATGGGTGCTAGACCAGTGGCTTTGTTAAATGCGTTGCGCTTTGGGGCGCCTGATCACCCTTTAAGCCGTCATCTGGTTGGTGGTGTAGTTAGTGGCATAGGCGGCTATGGAAATTGTATTGGCATCCCAACCGTTGGCGGTGAGACGCATTTTGACCCTAGCTACAATCAGAATATTCTGGTCAATGCTATGGCTGTAGGGTTGGCACAGGCTGACCGGATTTTTCTTAGTGCTGCATCAGGACCCGGAAATCCGGTGATTTATATTGGTGCCAAAACAGGCCGTGACGGCATACACGGTGCAACCATGGCTTCGGCGGAGTTTAGCGAAGAGGACAGCTCCAAGCGCCCAACGGTTCAGGTTGGTGACCCTTTAGCTGGAAAATTGCTGATGGAGGCTAGCCTTGAGCTGATGGCTTCTGATTCAGTGGTTTCCATTCAGGATATGGGGGCAGCGGGTTTGACCTCATCTTCGGTGGAAATGTCCAGCAAAGGTGGCTTGGGCATGGAAATTAATCTGGATAAGGTTCCCACTCGCGAAAAGGGCATGATCCCTTACGAAATTATGCTGTCCGAATCCCAAGAGCGGATGCTGGTGGTATTAAAACCTGACGCTATGGATAGGGCAAAAGCCATTTTTGATAAATGGGATTTGGATTTTGCGGTGATTGGCAAGGTAACGGATAGCGGCCATTTGGTATTAAAAACTGGTGATCAAGTGGTAGCAGATCTGCCGATTGCCCCTTTGGTTGAAGATGCCCCTGAATATGATCGGGATTACAAAGATACCCCAACAGCGAAGCCTATTCCTAATCAAGACTTAATTACAGAAATGCCATTGGGTGAAGCTTTGATAAAAATGATGGGTAGCCATTTTCTGGCTAGCCGCCGCTGGATTTACGAACAATATGATCGTCATGTCATGGCAGATACTATCATTGAATCAGGTGGTGATGCCGCTATGATACGTGTTCATAACACCCAGCGTGGGATGAGCATGACCACAGACTGCACCCAACGTTATGTTCTGGCTGATCCTTTCATGGGCGCGATGCAAGCTGTGGCCGAGGCTTATCGCAATATTACTGCTACCGGCGCGACTCCACTTGCCACAACCAACAATCTGAATTTTGGCAATCCTGAAAAGCCAGCCATTATGGGACAGATTGTTGGGGCAATTAAAGGCATGGGGGCGGCTTGCAGTGCACTAAATACGCCTATCGTATCAGGGAACGTATCGCTTTATAACGAAACGGATGGAAAGGCGATTTCCCCTGCCCCCGTGATCGGAATGATCGGGGTGATTGATGATATTGCCCATGCCATAAAAATTGCCATTAATGCCCCTGATGAGACGGTTTACATCATTGGCCAAGCTCAAGATACCAATGATGGCTGGCTGTCAAACAGTGTTTATGCCCATGTTATTGCCGATCAGACGATGGCATCTGCACCGCCACCTGTTGATCTCACCGCTGAGGCAAAGCATGGCGATATGATCCGGCAATTAAATACTAAAGGGTTGATTACCGCTGCTCATGATATTGGTGATGGCGGCGCCTTAACCGCATTGGCAGAAATGGTACTGGCTGGGTCTTATGGGGTAGAATTAATAGGTAGCGATCATCAGCGAAGCCATGGCTGGGCCTTTGGAGAAGATCAGGGCCGTTATTTGATTGTTACTCATGATCCTGACGCAGTGGAAGTCGCGGCGCAGGCCGAACATATTCCTTTGCAAAAAATAGCCACAACCATTTCGGCTAAGGAATTGAAACTTGGCAATGATGACATTATTTCAGTAACAGACCTGCGTTCAATTCATGAAGGCTGGTTACCTAATGTCATGAGTCAGAAAAAAGGGGCCTAACATGGCAATGCTTGCCGAAGATATCCGTGCGTTAATCCTTGAGGCTCTGCCAGACAGTGATGTGACCATTGAAGACTTGCGTGGGGATGGTGACCATTATTCCTGCCACATTAAGTCTAAAGCCTTTGCTGGTAAGACCCGGGTTCAACAACACAAAATAGTTTATGAGGCTTTAGGCGGCCGGATGGGAAACCAACTTCATGCCTTGGCGATACAGACCACCCCAATTGAGGAGTAGATCATGCTGGACGATCAAACCAAGAGCCGAATTGAAAGCGAAATCAATAGCCAAGATGTTGTGCTGTTTATGAAAGGCACCCCTGTTTTTCCACAATGCGGATTTTCAGCCGCAGTAGTAGGCGTATTAACCCATCTGAATGTTCCTTTTCGCGGAGTAAATGTGCTGGAAGATGACGCCGTTCGTGAAGGCATTAAGGCCTTTACCGACTGGCCAACCATTCCACAACTTTATGTCAAAGGTGAGTTCGTTGGTGGCTGTGATATTATTCGTGAGATGTACGAAACTGGTGAACTGATTGAGATGCTGAATACGCGCGGCATTGATGCCGCTCCACAAGCCTTAAACAGCTAACGGCCAACTGCCAGCCACTTTTCTTTGTTGACGATGGCAACATGATGCTAGCATCATGTGACTTGTCTCAGGTATTTTCATACCTGACCTTTCAACTTGGAATAGGTCACATTTGCCCTAGCAAGAAAGGCCCATAATGTCTGTCTTTATCTGGGGTCTGTTGTTATTACTGTGTTTTGTGTGGAGTCTCTCTTTTTTGCTAGCAGAAATTCTGCTTGAGAGCGTTCACCCCTTTACCATTGTTTTTAACAGGGTATTTTTCGCCAGCATTGTGATGGTAATCCTGATTAAGCTATTGGGAAAACGATTTCCAGAATCGCGCAAAAATATATTTTTGTTGTTTTTGTTGGGATTGACCAATAACGCCATCCCCTTTTCAGCGATTGTCTATGGCCAGCAGTTTATTACTGGCGGCCTTGCCTCAATCATCAATACCAACACTGCGTTTTTTACGCTGATCCTATCCAGCATGATGTTTGTTGATGAACGCCTGACTATGATTAGGCTTTTGGGAATTATCTTAGGAATTACAGGTGTGATTATTGCCATTGGTCCGTCTGAATTGCTGTCTTTGTCGGTGGATAATTTAGGACAGCAATGCATCATCCTTGCTACCCTCTGTTACGCAATTTCGACAACTATGGCG
>JAQCJL010000113.1 GCA_027593125.1 Pseudomonadota bacterium
CAGTATCGCCGCAATAATGATTAATACTCCGGTTAATCGCGCAGGGATCAGATTAACCAGATCATCAAGCCGTGCCGCCCCCCAACCAAAGGCCAGCCAGCGAGCAGATTTATATCCGATCATGCTGTCGGCGGTATTGATCATTTTATAGGCTACGATGCCTGGCAGACCAAGGATCAGATAATAAAAGGCTGGTGCCACCACCCCATCAGAAAGATTTTCAGCTGTGGTTTCAATGCTCGCCCGGCAAATTGCTCCTTGGTTTAGGGCGGCAGGGTTGCGGCCCACTATCATGGAAACAGCGGTACGGGCGGCGTCTAGGCCATGATCGCGGAGCGCGGTGGCAACAGTGCGAACATGATGATCCAGACTGCGGCCTGCTACAAGGACAGTTACCACCACGCCTTCGATTAAAAAGAGAGGCCAAAGCGTTGTTGTCTGATGGCTTATGCTTAGGGCTATACTGCTGATAGCACCCCCAGTAGCCAGCGCAAGTATAACCAGAAATGTGATGCCCAAAATACCAAGCATTCGCCGTGTTCGGCCATGGCGCGGATGACGGTTCAGGATACGGCTAGTGGCGGTGATGCCGCGCCCGAATAGCACCACAGGATGCGGAAGCCGCCGCCATAATATCTCTGGTTCCCCAATAATAGCATCACCGATTAATGCCAGCGCCAGAATGCCGGCACGACTGCCGATAGAAAGGGGGATGAGATATTCGGTCATAGTGGATAATGTGGTCATCATATCTTTATGTTTATAATTTGATTGCTGATAATGCCAATCCATATTATACGCAAGGTATGGGTTCCTTGTGAAAACAAGGTGGAATGATCTCGGTGCGGTAGATCCATAAAACAATGGAAATCATATCCGGGGCCCGCGCCAATAGTGGCTGATCATAATCTATCGCGGTTGGCAATATGCTGCACCAAGATGGGATTGTGATAACGCTGAAGACATTGGACTTTCCGCCTTATCCTTTTATGCCCATAGATAACGTGCTCAATCCCCCTGTGGGTGATCTGGGAATGGGCATGAAAATATGCAAAGGATGATAGCCATGTTGAGATTTCCAAAAACGGTTTTAATTACGGCAACAGTGGGGGCGATTCTTATGCCTAATCTGGCGCTTGCTCATTGGGGGCATTTTGGTGATCTGGCAGGGCATAGCCATTGGATTGGTCTGGCTGGTTTGGCAGCGGCTGGGGCTGGTGCCATGCTTTGGGGTGCGTTAAAAGACGGCAAGCAAACCTCAGTTGATGAAGATGATGCCACTGATGATGCCGAAGATAGCGAAGTTCCCGCCTAGTTTCATTTTTTGAGAGGTTTCCCATGTCAGGTCAAGTTCAACCGAAATATGGTGTTATGATTTGCGGCCATGGCAGCAGATCAGCATCAGCGGTCAAAGAGTTTGCGGTGTTGTCAGAAAAACTGCCAGCCTATTTTCCGGATTGGCCAGTAGAATATGGGTATCTGGAATTCGCCACGCCTGTGATCAAAACTGGCCTAGATAAATTGCGTGAACAAGGGGTAAACCATGTTCTTGCAGTGCCGGGGATGCTGTTTGCTGCGGGTCATGCCAAGAATGATATTCCGTCCGTGCTGAACACCTATGCCGCACAGCATGATATCAAGATACAATATGGCCGCGAATTAGCCATTGACCTCAAGATGCTGAAAGCCGCAGGAGACAGGGTCAGTGAAGCTCTTGATGCGGCAGATAAAGCTGATGGTGAGGTTGCTCGCCATGACACTTGCTTAGTGGTTATTGGTCGAGGGTCATCAGACCCTGATGCTAATTCCAATGTTGCTAAAGTGGCAAGGATGCTGGTGGAAAGTCTTGGGCTTGGCTGGTGTGAAGTTGGGTTTTCTGGCGTCACTTTTCCATTGGTTGAACCTTGTTTAGAAAAGGTGACTAAGCTTGGGTTCAAGCGGATTGTTGTGTTCCCTTATTTCCTGTTTTCAGGCATCTTGATTGACCGCATCTATGGGTTCACGGATGAGGTGGCGGCGCGGCATCCGGAAACTGCTTTTGTTAAAGCTGGATACCTTAACGATCATGATCAAGTGATTGAGACCTTTGTTGAAAGGGTGCATGAAATCCTCAACGGGTCTAACAATATGAATTGTTCGATGTGCAAATATCGCTCAGCAGTTCTAGGCTTTGAAGAAGAGGTGGGTCTGCCGCAGGAAAGTCACCATCACCATGTGGAAGGTAAAGGCGTATCTGCCCCTGGCAGTAATGTCGAAGATTGTACGCTTTGCACCACTTTCTGTACTGGCGAATGCCGTCTGGTGGCAGAACATGATCATCATCACCATCATGATCATAGCCATGACCACGACCACCATCACGACCACCATCACGACCATGGCCACAGCCATAGTCATGATCATCATCATGATCATGATAACGGTCACCATCATCATCCTTATCCACAGGCAGATCACCCATTGGGGCCACGCTCTGTGCTTAACAGGCGTAAAGATTAACTCGGATGCCTCCAGCTTACGATTATCTCAAAGACCCGGGGGCCATATATGCGCTGTCATTTGCTCGCGTGCGTGAGGCGGTGCCAAAACTTCAAGCGATGGAACCAGAGCTTGCCCAACTAGCAGGGCGGGTCATCCATGCCTCAGCGATGCCTGATGTGATGGATGATCTGGTCTGGAGTGATCATATTGTTCCGCGTGCGGTTGATGCTTTGCGAAAAGGGGCTCCGATCCTTTGTGATTGCCAGATGGTCGCATCAGGAATTACCCGAAGCTTTTTGCCAGCGGATAATGCGGTGGTAGTCACCTTAAATGATGAGGCCATTAGGGATGAGGCCGCCGCCCTAGGAACCACACGATCGGCAGCGGCGGTTAATCATTGGTTACCGCATCTTGATGGGGCAGTCGCAGTATTTGGTAATGCTCCGACAGCCTTATTTCACTTATTAGAAGGCCTAGACAAAGGCTGGCCTATGCCTTCAGCCATTCTAGGGTTTCCGGTTGGTTTTGTTGGCGCTGCCGAATCTAAAGATGCTCTGATTAAAGCAGATCATAGCGTTGATTTTATCACCTTAAAGGGTCGCCGCGGCGGATCAGCCATGGCGGCGGCGGCGGTTAATGCGCTAGCTATTATCGCCAAGGGAGAGGCGTGATGATCTGGCTCAGCATCATCGGGGTAGATGAAACCGGCTTAACGGGATTGACTGAAGACCAAATAAAACGGCTCAAGGCGGCAAAACATATCATTACCGCTGATCGCTGGATTGAAGATTTGCATCAGATGGGTATCCATGATGGCGTTGAAATTTGGCCAAGCCCATTTCGGGATATTTATAAAAAACTGGACCAATGGCGCGGTGAACCATGCGTGATACTAGCAACAGGTGATCCACTCTGGTATGGCGCTGGAAGCAGCATCATAAGCCATTTCCCCATTGATGAAATGACAATAGAGCCAGCCCCATCAGGGTTTCAAATGGCTGCTAGTCGCATGGGATGGCCAATGGCGAAGGTGGTGACGCTAACGCTTCATGGGCGACCGGTTGAGATGATACGCCGTGCTGTTGCCCCGGGGGCAAAGCTGCTAATCCTTGCCGATAGCGCAGCAACCCCAAAACAGGTTGCTGATCACCTCATGGAAATGGGGATTGGGTCAGCCGCCATGACCGCGATAGCGCATATTGGTGGGGCATCGGAAAAGCGCGTTGATGGTAATGCAATGTCTTGGGCAAAACAGCCACCTGAGATCGCAGATTTTCACATGCTGGCGGTGGCGTGCCCTGATCATAGCATTGGATTTCTGTCTACTCTACCGGGGCTACCGGATGACGCCTATGATCATGATGGCAAACTGACGAAATCCGATATTCGCGCCATCACTTTAGCTCGGCTTCAACCTGTGGCAGGTCAGCTCTTATGGGATCTGGGCTGTGGGTCTGGGGCGGTTGGAATTGAATGGATAAGGGCAGCCGCCTTTGCCGGTGCGGTGGGGGTCGATAGCCGCCAAGATCGATTGGCAGTAGCAACACAGAATGCAAAACGGCTTGGCGTCCCAGAATGGCAAGGCATATGCGGTGAAAATATATCGGTTTTGGATGGTCTGGATGATCCGGACGCGGTGTTTATTGGCGGCGGCCTGAGCGCGGATCTGGTGGATAGGGTGATGGCGCGTCTTCGTCCATCTGGGCGTTTGGTGGTTAATGCGGTGACGCTGGAAAGCGAAGCCATCCTTTTGGCTATGCGGCAAGCTCATGGGGGGCGGTTAGTGCGTATAGCGGTGAGTCATGCTGAGCCGGTGGGGCCATATCATGGGTGGCGAAGCGCTATGCCTGTGACCCAATGGGTTTGGACGAAGGAGACATTTCGTGGCTAAGACAATAGGTAGGTTATTTGGTGTTGGTACTGGCCCCGGTGATCCAGAGTTAGTCACACGTAAGGCATGGCGTGTGGTTAGTGAGGCGGATGTTGTCGCCTATCCTGCGCCAGATCATGGCACCAGTTTCTCGCGTCAGATCATGGCTGATGCCATTTCTCCAGATGCTATTGAATTGCCCATCATCATTCCCATGATTTCGGGTCGTGCCCCAGCGCAGGCAATATATGATGAAGCGGCAGAACAGATTTTGGCCTATCTGAATGCAGGTCATGATGTGGCGGTGCTATGTGAAGGTGATCCCCTTTTTTATGGCTCATTTATGTATTTGCTGGCACGACTTCGGGATGATGTGGCGGTGGAAATGATCCCGGGGGTGTCTTCATTGGTGGCCTCGGCTTCAGCAGCATTACGCCCCTTAGCGGCTCGGTCAGATATTTTGACAGTTCTTGCTGCCCCTCTTAGTGATGATAAACTTGAGGCGGCAATCCATGGGGCTGAGGCTGTGGCAATCATTAAACTTGGTCGTCACCTTGATCGTATGCGGGCGTTGATCCGGCGGCTAGGTCTAATGGATCAGGCGATCTATATCAGCCATGCTAGCTTACCGCATCAAAAGGTTATGCCACTGGGTGAAGCACCAGATGATGCGCCCTATTTTTCTATGATACTTTTGTATAAAGGGAGCGACCCATGGATCAATTAGGACGCCCCGTGATTGTTACCTTAACCCGTCATGGTGCTGCCTTGGCACGCGAAATTGCGGTAAAAAAAGGATTTGAATGGCACGCTCGAAAAGACAGCTTTGATCAAGGCCAAGCAAAATCAGATCAAAAGCCTGATGCGGTTTTTGATCAGACAATGCCATATTTTCAAGACCTTTTTTCTGCTCGGCGGCCAATCATTGGAATCTGTTCCGCAGGTATCATCATGCGGTCATTGTCTGGACTTTTAGCAGATAAATGGCAAGAACCACCTGTTCTGGCGATGGCTGATGATGGCAGTGTGGTTATCCCTTTGCTTGGCGGGCATCATGGGGCTAATGCTTTGGCTCGTGATCTGGCTAACATCACTGATGCTGTTGCGGCGATATCCACGACAGGGGATCTGCGCCTTGGGGTGAGCCTGGATGAACCGCCGGCTCCTTTCGTTTTGGCTGATGCTGATCGCGCACGCGGTGTGATGGCGGCCTTGAATGATGGCGCAGGGGTGCGGCTGATTTCTGATCTGCCGGATGCTTTGTCTGCCCTAGAACGCCAATGGCGCGACTGGCTGAAGCCATTATCCGTTCAACATGATGATGCTGCGAATATCACTTTGCATTTAACCTTACGGCCGCTTGATACCTCCTCCCATCAGCTGGTT
>JAQCJL010000010.1 GCA_027593125.1 Pseudomonadota bacterium
ATACTTTATAAATATCTCGTTTTGTGCTATTATTTAGTAATATTAACCGACTTTACGGGATGATTACGAAGAACCTGTTGCACGGAGCAGCTTTTTTACCGAGCCATGGATTGAGGTGCTAGGCCATGAGAAGTCGGAAGTTGATCTTGAACGACTGAATAACTCCGCTCCACTGCTTTATAACCATGATCGCAGTCAGCGTGATAATCGCATCGGAGTGGTGGAGCGTGCATGGCTGGAAAATGGCCGTGGCTATGCTGAAGTTCGAGTTTCTAAACGAGATGAAGTTGCCGGCATCTGGCAGGATGTGCGCGATGGAATCCTGCGCAATGTTTCGGTTTCATATAAAATTAATGAGCGAGAGTTGGCAGAAGAAAACAAGGAAATGCCCGATACATATCGTGTCACCAGCTGGACTCCGATGGAGATATCGCTGGTGGATATTCCTGCAGATGCGACTGTTGGAATCGGTCGCTCAGATGAAATTACCCCACCACCAAACCAAAATCTTAACCCACAAAGAATGGAGAAAACTAAGCCTAAAAAATTAGAAAACACAGCACCAGAAGTCGATATCGATGCGGTGCGTAGTGAAGGAGCAAAACAGGCTCTGGAGCTGGAACAAAAACGCCGCGTGCAAATCCGCAGTATTTTTGATAATCACGCCGATCATATTGAGGTGCGTGACAAATGCCTTGATGATCCAGATGTCACCATCGATGCCGCGCGCAAATTACTACTGGATTCGATAGGAAAACAGGAGCAGCCAACCGCAACTTCTATGCGTATTGAGATGGGAGATTCGGAGGCTGATAAATTCTCACGTGCGGCTGCAGATGCGATTGCATTTAGGTCTGGCATTGCTGATAAAGATGCAAAATCGAGTGAATTATATGGCTATACATTGCTGGAGATGGCGCGTAAATCTTTAGAACTCAGAGGCGTTAGCACCAACTTTATGGATAAAAGAGAGCTGGTCGGCCGTGCATTTACACATAGCTCAAGCGACTTTCCAAAATTGCTGGAGAATAATTCACGCAAGGCGATGTTGCGTGGGTATGATGAGGCAGAGGAAGTCTTCCAACGCTTTACCAGATCGGGCAATTTATCTGATTTCAAGACTCATACTCGTGTTGGAATGGGCGTGTTTGATACTCTGGATGAAGTGCCAGAAAGTGGAGAATTTAAGCATGGTACTATCGGCGAACGCTCGGAAACCATCAAGCTGGCAACTTATGGCAAGCTTTTCAGCATCACTCGTCAGGCGATTATAAATGACGACCTGAGCGCATTTACTGAAATTCCTCGCAAGATGGGGCGTGCAGCCGCGCGTACAGTTGGTGACCTGGTGTTTAGCATCATCACCGCAAATCCTGTTATGGCAGATGGTACGGCATTATTCCACGCTAATCATAATAATTTGGCAGGCTCAGGAGCTGCTCCATCTGCGGCAACGGTGGGGGCTGGTCGCACGGCAATGCGCATCCAGAAAGATGGTGTTGCAACGCTGAATATCAGCCCAACATTCTTGCTTGTTCCAGCCGCTTTGGAGGATACGGCAAAAATATTGCTAATGTCCGAAACTGATCCAAGCCAAGCAAATTCTCGCAAACCTAATCCTGTAAGAAATGCCGCAGAAATTATTGTTGATGCGAGGCTTGATTCGGCATCGAGCACAGCGTGGTATTTGCTGGCTGATCCTAATCGCTTTGATACTATTGAGGTGGGATATCTCGATGGTGTCGCTGCTCCATTCTTGGATCAGCAGGATGGCTGGAACATCGATGGTGTGGAATATAAAGTTCGCATTGACGCTGCAGCAGCTCCGCTTGAGCATCGTACTATGTATAAAAACGGTGGTTAAATAATCTAACCAATTTCAACTAATCGGCAGCCTTGAGCTGCTTTTTTTATGTCTAACTAATGGAGAAAAACTATGGCTACAAACTACATTCAAGAGGGCAAATCCCTCAATTATACCCCATCCGGTTCTAGCTTGGTATCAGGTGGTTTCGTGGTGATCGGCATTATCGGAGCGATTGCTAAAACCGATATCGCTGATGGAAAAACAGGTGCGGTGCATGTCACCGGCGTGTTTTCTGTTCCCAAAGCAACCGGCGCTGTAACGCAAGGTGCGAAGCTTTATTGGGATAGTGCTGCAAGTAAGCTAACCACCACCGCAACTGCCAATACGCTGGTTGGAATTGCAGCTGCAGCAGCACTGTCTGGTGATGCTAATGTCAGTATTTTGCTAAATGTGGGGCTGTAAATGAGCTTTATTGATGACATGCAGGAGCGAGATTTAACGCTCCTGCAAACCCTTGATGGGCGAGCGATTACCTACACTCCAAATGGAGGGATTGCTCGCACCATCTCTGGGATGTTGCAGGAATTTACCCAACTGGTTGACGGTGGCAGTGTTGAGGTGGTTGCAACGCATCCGGTGCTTTCAGTGCGTAGCGTGGATATTCCAGAAATCGCCACTGATGATGCAATTACGGTAGCTGGTGTGAATTATAAAGTCGTCAATATCCGCCCTGATAATGAAGGAATTATTGAACTAATATTGGAGAAATTATGACACATGCACGCACACAAATCCGCAATGTGGTAAAGGCTTTGCTGCTGAATAATACTTCGGCTGGAGCTAAGGTTTATGAGTCGAGAATTTATCCGCTTGATGATCCTAAACTTCCTGCGATTCTGATTTATACCAAACAGGAATCAGTGGGCGATCAGATGTCGATGTCGAAGCCTCGCACTCAGCATCGGGAGCTGCAGTTGACGATTGAGGTCTACGTTAAGGCCAACAGCACTATTGACGAAACGGCTGATGGTTTGGCGTTGGAAATTGAACAGATAATCGGCAATGACCTAAGCCTTGGTGGGCTTGCAAAAGATACCATTCTCAGCACCACAGAAATTCAATATTCCGATGAAGGCGAAAAGCCGATTGCGGTGATTACGCTTACATTCGCCGTACTTTATGCGGTGAAAGAAAACGCACCACAAACACTTATTTAACCCAAAACAGGAGAAATATCATGGCAACTCACGCTGGCAGCGAGGGAAAAGTCTTTGCAGGCTCAGACCAAATCGCAGAAATCAAATCATGGTCGATGGAGATCAGTTCCGACACTGTTGACGCATCAATAATCGGCACAGCTTGGCGGAAAAACCAAGCCACCATCAAGAGTTTTTCTGGCAGTTTTGATGGCTTCTGGGACGAAACAGACACGCTCGGGCAAGGCTCATTATCAGCTGGAGCGACTGTTACACTCAATCTATATCCCGAGGGCAACACCAGCGGAGATACTTATTGGAGCGGTGATGTAATTATCACCAGCATCTCCTATAACGCATCGTTTGATGGCTTGGTGGAAGCTAGTTTCAGCTTCACCGGCACAGGCGCATTAACCGAATCAACGGTGGTATAAAATGAGCATTATCAATCAAGTTACCAAACATTACGCAAGCCAAGAACGGCTGATTATCCACGTTCCCGAATGGGGAGATGGTGAGAATCCGCTAGAAATTCATGTCCTGCCAATGACAATGGCAGAGGTGAATATGATGCAGAAAATTGCCTCTAAAAAAGCCAGCAATATTGAGCAAGCCGCCAATATTATCATCGTAAAAGCCAAGGATAAGGATGGCAAACGGCTATTTTCTATAACGGATCGTGATGCCCTGCTGCAGGAGGCTGATTATAAAGTTGTCAGCCGAATTGCCGAGAAAATTGAAGCCAGATTCTTCGGCGATATGGAGACGCACAAGGGAAACTCCGAGGCGACCACTTCCGCAGAAACCAGCTAGCACTAGCGGTAAGACTAGGTCGCCCACTTTTTGAGATTGAATCTATGGACACACGGCAGTTCATGGAATGGCTAGCATTTTTTGAATTACAGGTAAAATAATGGGCTTTTCAGAAGCAAAATTCACCATCAGAGCGGTTAATAAAACGCAGGCTGCCTTTTCGCAAATCAACAAAGGCGTTGATAATATGGATCGGCGCTTTAGCAAGCTTGGGCGTGGTCTTAATCGTATTGCTGGGCTGATGGCGACTGCTTTTGTCGGCAAGCAAATCACCGATACTATTACCAAATTCGAAAAGCTGGAAGCAAGCCTTCGCACCATCACAGGTTCAGCAGATAATGCAGCGGTGGCGTTTGGTTTTATTCAGGAATTTGCAGCCACAACTCCGTTCCAATTAGAGAAAGTAACGGACGCATTTATCAAGCTGAAAGCCCTTGGTTTAACTCCTTCTGCAGAGGCGCTAACCTCATACGGAAATACCGCTACGGCAATGGGCAAATCGCTTAATCAGATGATTGAAGCGGTTGCTGACGCTGCAACAGGCGAGTTTGAACGACTAAAAGAATTCGGGATAAAATCCAAATCACAAGGCGATCAGGTCACCTTCACATTTCAGGGAATCAGCACCACAGTCGGTAAAAATGCAGCGGAAATTGAAGCCTATCTAAAATCTATCGGTGAAGTGCAATTTGCCGGAGCGATGAAGGAGCAGTCAAAAACTTTAAATGTTGCCATTTCCAACATTAGTGACGCCTTCTCTAAACTTGTCAAAGCCATTGGTGACGCTGGTTTAACGTCAATATTAACAGGCATTGCTAATGGTATAAAATGGCTGGCAGAACAAATAACCAATTCGATTGAACCATTTCAGCTAGGCTTCAAAGCCCTGATTGCGGAAGTGATAAAATTCGGTAACTTATTCATCGCAGTATTTCAGGGTGTTGGCGATGCATTTAACGCTTTTGGAGACGCTATTTCTAACAGATTCGAAGCTCTTGGCAAGGATTTAGCAGCCTTTATTGAAGATCCGCTCGGTGGTGTATCGTTTGAAAACACCAAAAAAGTGTTGGAAACTGGCCTGCTCGATGCGATGGGTAATGCATTTGATAAAGCATTAGCTGAAGCTCGAGAATTTAACGCTGCAATTGATGCAGAAATAGGCTCGGCAGCGGATAAAATCGTGCAAGCTAATTCTCAAAAAGCTGGTGCATTGACGGATTTATTCAAGAAGCTATCGGCTGGAAAGCAAGGGCAGCCCTCAAAAATAGATGATGCCAACAACAAAACAAAGAATGAATCCAAAAAAACCACTGATCAGGTGAATAAGGATTTTGAACGCCTCGGAGAATCTATCGAAGGGCGATTGGTTGACTCGCTCGATGTTGTCGGCGGGAAATTTAACGGCTTTGGTGATCTGGCAAAAAACATCCTTTCCGATGTCAATAAAATGCTACTCAAATCTGCCATGCAGGATTTTGGCATTGGCGGAAAAAACGGCTTAATCAGCGGTCTGATGGGTTCACTCGGAGGATTGTTCGGTGGCAAAGGCGGCGCTTCCGGCGGAGGAATCGGAAGTTTAATTTCTGGTGCTGCAAGCATGTTCGGTGGATTCTTTGCCGATGGCGGTACACTCAAAGCTGGGCAATTTGGCGTAGTTGGTGAGCGTGGCCCCGAGCTGGCATTCGCTGGCATTCGTCCGATGAATATCACTCCAAACGGATCTGCACCAGTAACCGTCAATATGAATATCCAAACGCCAGATGTACAAGGTTTTAGGCAATCACAAAGCCAAATTGCCGCTGATATGGCACGTGCAATTGAAAAATCAAAGAGGAATCTATGAGTTTTGAAGAAATCCAGTTCCCAGCCGATATTAGCTACGGTGCAAATGGTGGGCCGATGTTTATGACTGATGTTGTGGCAACGCTTTCTGGGCATGAGCAACGCAACAGCAAATGGGCGCAATCTAGGGCGAAATATAATGTCGCATCGGGAGTAAAAACCGAAACGCAGTGGCATAATTTGATTGCATTTTTTAGGGCAAGAAAAGGCAAAGCAGTCGGCTTCCGATTTAAAGATTGGAGCGATTATAAGGCTGAAAACGTCCAGATTGGCGTTGGTGATGATAGCACGACAGATTTTCAGCTGATAAAACTCTATTCGAGTGGTTCTGTCGCTGTATCTCGTGATGTTACTAAACCTGTTGCCGGAACAATTGATATTTACGTGGATGCGGTGCTGCAATCTTCTGGTGTGAGCGTGGATACGACCACAGGTATTGTCACCTTCGATATTGCACCTGTCGCTGGCGATATTATTTCTGCTGATTTTGAGTTTGATGTACCGGTGCGTTTTGATACGGACGAGATGGCGATTTCGATGGATAGTTTTGACGCTGGCAATTGGAGCAGCATCCCACTGATTGAGGTTAGAATATGAGAACAATATCCCCTGGGTTAGAGGCGCATTTTGCAGGCGGTTTAACCACTCTTGCCACTTGCTGGCATATTACTCGCGCCGATGGCATGGATCTGGGCTTTACCGATCACGACCAGAGCATCATTTTTGATGGCTTGGAATATGATTCCATTGCTGGATTCACACCCACTACGGTGGAAAGTAAGTCTAATATGAGCGTTGATAATCTGGACGTGGAAGGGCAAACATTCGCCTCTAAAATCACAGAAGAAGAGCTGCTGGCTGGGCTATATGACTTTGCCGAAATTGAAATATTCATCGTTAATTATGAAGACCTCACTCAAGGAAAAATGGTTGTTAAGCATGGCAGTCTTGGCGAAGTTACCATTAACCAGCAAATGTTTCAGGCAGAAGTGCGTGGGTTAACGCAGCACCTGTCACAGACTATTGGCGAGGTTTTCTCTCCCTCCTGCAGGGCGATATTGGGGGATAGTCGCTGTAAAGTGGCGCTGGCTGGATTTACCATATCCGCAACTGTTTCAGAAATCACCAATAATCAAACATTCAAAGCCACCGTTTTAACGCAAGCTGCAGGCTGGTTTACCGGTGGTGAAGTTGCGTGGACATCAGGAAATAATGATGGTCGCCGTATGGAAGTGAAGGAATTTGCATCCATGCAAGTGGTTCTGGCACTGCCTATGGGCAAATCGATTCAGGTGGGTGACACCTTCGATATCATAGCAGGCTGCGATAAAACCCGCGAAACCTGCCAGAGCAAATTCAGTAATATCATAAATTTCAGAGGCGAACCGGATGTTCCAGGAGTCGATAAACTCCTCACCACCGCTGGCACTTTAGATAAGACAGGTAGAAATGGTTAAAATTACAGAGCAACAGATTATCGAGCAGGCACGCACCTGGCTTGGCACAAAATATCACCATCAGGGCAGGCTTAAAAAGTCAGCTCGTGGTTTTGGTGGTGTGGATTGTATAGGGCTGGTGATTGGCATCATTGATGAGCTTGGCATTCAGGATGGTGATGAAAACTCGCTGGTGGCAGCAGATGAAACTAATTACTCAATGTATCCCGAGCAAGGGCGATTAGTTAGTAGCATCCAAAAGCATCTGCGCGAAGTACCAAAAGAGCAAATGCGAGTTGGTGATGTGCTGCTCTTCAAAACATTTAAAGACCCTCAACATGTTGGTCTTTTATCGGAATATCCAAGCGGTGGAGTTGGCTTGATTCATTGCAATAGCAGTGCCGGTAAGGTGGTGGAGCAGCCACTTGCAGAAACATGGATGCGGATGCTCACCCATGTTTATCGCTTCAAAAACAAACAACTAAAATCGATTAAGTAGCAAAATATGGCAGATATAGTTTTACCAGTAGTCGGTGGCGTGGTTGGCTTTGTGCTGGGCGGTCCGGCTGGTGCTGTTATGGGCGCTAATTTAGGAGCTATGGCAGCAGGTGCGTTTTTTCCAAAATCGCAGAGCATACATTTGCCAACTAAAGAAGGCCCACGGCTTGCTGATCTGCGAGTGCAAACTGCTACTTATGGGAAAATGATATCAAAAACCTACGGCACTATGCGGATTGCTGGCAATGTCATCTGGGCGACTGATATTAAAGAAGTGCGCCTTGAGAAAACCAGTAGCACTTCCAGCGGTGGCGGAAAAGGTGGCGGTGGCTCAACAACTACAAGCCAAACATCCGTTACTTATGAATATTTTGTAACGCTGGCAATTGCCTTATGTGAAGGGCCAGTTGATGAGGTGATTCGTGTTTGGGCTGATTCAAAAGTATTAACCGAAGATGTGTTATCGGCAGCGCAGGGAAAATATAACGTCCATCTCGGCGATGAGGATCAGGGCATTGATGATATCATGTCAAAATATCTGACAGCAGGTACAATTCCTGCTTATCGGGGCATGGCTTACGTGGTGATTGAGGATTTTCCGCTGGCAGAATATGGCAATCGCATTCCTAATTTTACCTTTGAAGTGCGCCGTACAGTTAAGTTTACGCCATCTATTGAAGATAAAATCAAGGATATGATTCTTATCCCTGGGGCTGGTGAATTTGTCTACGGAACGAATATTGCCACCAAGCAAGATGGCGCATTTATTGGCAGCAGCTTCACGCCATCGGGCGATAAAAATACCATTAACATGCATAATTATGAAGGCAAAGCAGATGTTGTCGTTGCCATTGATCAGATGCTAAATGTTCTGCCGAATCTTGAATGGGTGGCGGTGGTGGTAACCTGGTTTGCAACTTCTACCGATGCAGGAGCGTGCGAGATTGTGCCTAAAGTCGAATTTCAAGGCACAACGCAAGTGCTGCCTACAGATTGGAATGTTGCTGGGATTGATCGGGCATCGGCGCAGTTGGTATTGTTTATCGATCCAGAAACCCCAACTTATGGCGGAACTCCCTCTGATAATACCGTGGTTGATATATGTGCGGAATTGAAAAGTCGTGGTTTGAGTGTGATGCTTTACCCAATGCCATTTGTTGATGAATTAACACCTGATCCAAAACCTTGGCGTGGACGGATTGTGCCTGCAAATGCTACGGATGCAAATAATTGGTTCACCAAAACTAACGGCTATAATGCATTTATTACTCATTACGCCAATTTGATGGCTGGTAAGGTGGATGCGTTTGTGATTGGCTCGGAGCTGGTGGGCATGACTGGCTACAGCGATGTTGCTGGCAATTATCCTGCGGTGGGTCAGCTTGTGACTTTGGCTGCTACTGTTAAAGGCATAATGGGTGGTGGCACGCAAATCACTTACGCAGCAGATTGGAGCGAATATCACTCAACAGGCGGCTGGTTTAACCTTGATCCGCTCTGGGCGAGTTCCAATATCGATTTTGTCGGGATTGATAGCTATTTTCCACTCACTGAGGACTTGCCGCAGATTCAGATTGATGAGCAAGCCATAACTGACGGCTGGGAATCTGGCGAAGGCTGGAATTATTACTATGCTGATTCAGTCAATCGCACAGGCAAAACCAATTATACTGACGCAAAATTTGCTTGGAAAAACTTGGAATATTGGTGGAAAAACACCCACACCAACCCTGATACAAGCACCACTGCATGGGCTTCCAAAATGAAGCCTGTCTGGTTTACGGAGTTTGGCTTTCCATCTGTTGATGGCTGCGCAAATCAGCCTAATGTATTTTTTGATCCAACTAGTTCCGAGAGTTATTTTCCTCGTGGTAGCAAGGGCAGAATTGACTTTCAAGCACAACGTGAGGCACTTAATGCCACGCTGGATTATCTAGAAACTCGCAGCCAGATTTCTGGCAATGCTAACCTTATCCCACGGCGTTTCCTATGGACATGGGATGCGCGTCCATTTTCATTCTGGCCTGATTTGGAAGGCGTGTGGCAGGATTCAATCTTATGGAACACAGGGCATTGGGTTCAGGGAAAGCTGGGCAATTCAACACTCGGTGCAATAGTTGCGGAGCTGTTCCAATCGACTGGGCTAACTGGTGCAGATTATGATGTAACTCGCCTGACTGAAACGGTGGAAGGCTTCACGCTAACCAGCCCGATTACGGTGCGAAATGCGTTGGAGTTTTTAACAACAGCGTTCTTTTTTGACATTGTGGAGAGCGATGGGATTCTAAAATGCGTCCCTCGTGGCAATGAGTCTATCAAATCTGTGCCAGAAGATGATCTGATTCCATCCAAGAAAAAAGATGTGCAAGATGTGTTGAAAGTCGTGCGAGCACAGGAATTGGAATTGCCACAACGAGTGAATGTCACCTATATTGATCGGCCATTTAACTACGACCCTGTCACACAAACCAGCCAACGCCAGACCGTAAAAGCAGTGGATCAAGTCACTATGAATCTGCCGATTGTGATGGGTGCAACGCAGGCAAAAAAGATTGCCGATGTCACGCTTTACAGTGCATGGAAGGAGCGCAATAGCTTTCAACTAACGATTCCGCCGAAATATGCGCGGATTGAGCCAACCGATGTGATTACCGTTACGGTATCAGGCGTTGCTCATGAAATGCGCGTGCAGAAAACTGATATGGAAGCCAATGGCGTGATGAAAATCTCTGCCATTGCCGAGGATATCAGCTCGTATGATTTTTATACAGTTGCAGGTGAAACCTCCAAAAAACTAACGCCTCCGGTGCTTGTGCCAGATACAATTGCACAATTTATTGATGCTCCACCTTTGCCAACCGACACGCTGAATCAAGGCTTGCTACGAATTGGCGTTGCCGCCGATGGTGCAAATTGGAATGGTGCTGCAATCTATCGCTCTGACGATGGTGGCGAATCTGGTGGCAATACATTTAATGTTTTAGCTGGCTTAGACGGTGCTGCAACTTCTGGCACAATCATTACAAACCTGCCTGCTGGCTCATTTGAAACATGGGAATTTGTTACGCAAGTTGATGTTATTTTAACCTCTGGAAGCTTGACAAGCGTCAGCGAATTGGCGGTGCTAAATGGTGCAAATGTAGCTCTTATTGGTGATGAGTTAGTGCAATTTGAAAATGCTGTATTAATCGGTGAAAGCACTTACCGCCTCAGTAAATTACTGCGAGGCAGACAAGGAACGGAATGGGCAATTGGCACTCACGCTGCTGGTGATAGATTTGTGCTAATTACGCCTGCACTATATGCAACTGCTATTGCCAATAATCTAATCGGGCGCGAGCTATTTTACAAAACCGTCAGTGTTGGAAATTCGCTGGGCAATACTGAGGAGTCTTCATTTACCTATCGTGGCAATAATCTAAAACCATTTGCGCCGGTGCATGTCAAAGGCGTGCGTGACAGCTCTGGAAATTTAACGATTAGCTGGATACGTCGCTCCCGCGCGGATGGTGAATGGCGCGATGGGGTTGGTATTCCGCTAGGTGAAGAATCTGAGATTTATGAGGTGGATATTCTGGATGGCAGTAATGTGGTGCGAATAATACAATCAACGACGGCGCAGGCGACTTATTATGTGAGTGAGCAAGTGGAGGATTTTGGAAGTGCACAAGCGTTAACTGATGTTAATATTTACCAACTATCGTCTATAGTAGGCAGGGGTCACCCTTCTTTTTCAACACTTTAAATAAAAATTCTAATATTACGGCAGTTTTGGATATAATTATGAGAAAAATACGACTAAAGATGTTGCAATTTTCTTTTTAGGCATTATACTAACTAAAAATAAGAGGAAAATATGACTGAAGCTGATATTTTTGATTTAAATAACCTGTCGGATATACCGAATGAAATTAAGAGTGATTTGAAGGTTCTCTCGCGAGATGGCTTTGAGAAGAAGATCATAGATATTTTCAAAAAAGCAAATAGAGAGCTTAATATTGATGAAATCACAGTTGGTTATTACAGGGTTTATAAAGAAGTAAAGGAAAGGCGGCAGGTAATGACAAAGCTATATAATATGGCGAGGTCGCCCCGACCAGCAATTGAAGCGATGCCTCAAAAAGGCGTTTACAAACTAATTTTGGAGGAAGATGAAGTTCATCCTTCATAAAAAAATTAAGCCACCTGCGCTAACAGGAGGCTTAATCGAGAGTAGGAAACCCACTCTACTGATACTTCAGTAAATGTTAGTATAGCGGGCTCTCTTTATTTAGTCAATAATTTGCTTCAGGTAGTTTCCTGCTGAGGCTCTAACTCAATAAAGGAGACATTTATGTCTAAATTTATACTAGAAAAAAGTTATGCTGGTCATTATTGGAAATTTAAGGCTTCTAATAATGAAACTATCTGTCATAGCGAAATTTATAACTCTAAGCAGGCTGCTTTAAATGGCATTGCGTCATGTAAAGAGAATGCAAAAACTCTATCAAATTTCACTCTATTTTTAGGTTCAGATAATCAGCATTATTGGAATTTAAAAGCTAGAAATGGTGAAAAGTTGTGTCATAGTGAGGGCTATACTTCTAAAGCTGGTGCTAATAATGGGGCAAATGTTTGTCATAGAGATGCTCCTGTTGCAGAAACTTTAGATAGAACGTTAATGACTGTATAACATACTAAATTATTTATAACTATTGAAGGGATGTACTTTTGTACATCCCTTTTTTTATGCCTAAAATATGAGGAGAATATCATGTCCCAGACTGGAAGGCTGGGCTTGCCGTATATTGTCACGAGCCAAGCCCAAAAAGAAGTCACGCATAACGAGGCATTAAACCGCCTTGATGCGTTTGTGACACCAATAATAATTGATATCGTTACTACTCCACCTGGCAGCCCGACAGTTGGTGATTTATATATAGTCGGAGCTGGCGGAACTGGTGATTTTACCGGACAGGAAAATAAAGTCGCGCAGTATCAGACAGGTGGCTGGATTTTCTACACGCCATTCAAATGGATGGATGCGGTGGTAGAAAGTTTAGATACCCGCGTAACTTATGACGGGACTACTTGGGTGCCATTTGGCCTGATTATGAAGGATACAGGCGAATATCTGCGTGTCGGGCATCAACAAGAAGATGTGACGGTGAGTTCCGGCGCATTTGTTGACACCACCATCACTATTCCAGATCGCTCTATTTTGCTGACGGTGAATGTGCGTGTGCTAACAGCCGTGACTGGCGCATCTTCCTTCGATGTCGGCATCAGTGGTGAAACCAGCAAGTTCGGCGGTTCGATTGGTATTGGCGCAGATTCCACAAATATCGGGATTATTGGCCCAACCGCTTTTTATTCCGATACGGCAGTTTGCCTGACCGCAAATGGCAGCGATTTTACTGGCGGTGTTATTCGCACCACCATGCAGTATCTGCAACCTCGTGGCCCTTGGAATTGGTAGGAGAAAACTATGAGTAATGCATATGGTTATCAGAGTAGTTTTGATGATTCTCTGGCAGCAGAATTTAAGGGGATTTTATCGCAAGGGTTTGATCCACGCCAACTGCAGAATTTACTATTGTGGCTGGATGCTTCAGATAGCAGCACTATCGTAAAAGACGGCAGTAATTTGATATCAAAATGGCTGGATAAAAGCGATAGAAAAAATCATGCTATTCAGGATAATGCGGCTAAAAAAGCCACCTATAGCAGTGATGGATTCAATGGTCGGCCAACTGTTATTTTTGATAACAAACATTTTCTGGCTCCGGAAAATACTATCGGCGACCTGACCATTTTCTCTGTTTTTACCAATGATAATACCTTTCCTATCGGCGGAACCGATGTTGATGTCATTATTAGCCATGAATTCAATGTTACCACTGCCAACGGCTTTATTAATACGTCTGAGCCACAATTTCGGCAGGAGCACTTAATATCGGCATCATATAATATTAACGGGGCAGTTCAGGCCGGTAATAATACGCCCCTTAACACAGGCATTCCTTATTTAGGAAGTATTGCTGCCAACAGAACGGAAAGCACTTATGTCCTTGGTATTGGCGGTCACCGCAGTGGCACCGGATTTGGTGATTGTAAAGGTAACATTTCTGAAATTATTCTGTTTAGCAGAAGGTTAACTGACACCCAACGTCAGCTAGTGGAAGCCTATCTTTCTGCCAAATGGGCCATCACGCTTCAATAATAGGAAATCATCATGGAAGAAGAACTAAAAAAAGCTATCCGCTGCGCTGTGCGGGATGGCATCGAGGATGCTTTGACTAAATATGGTGTGGATACCACTGATCCAACAGCCATGCAGGCCGACATGGTTTATTTACGAAAATCCCGAACCGGCTCAGATGAGATTCTCAAATGGGGCAAGCGTTCCGCCATTACCGCCGCTGCAACTGGTGTGCTGGTGGCGTTATGGCAGGGCATAAAATCAATCATAAACGGAGGTTAACATGGTTACATTACTTGGATCACTGCTGGGATTTATCAGCGCGGCATTTCCTGATTTTCTAAAACTGATCAGAGATCATCAGGATAGAAAACATGAGCTTACAATTTTGCAATTACAAATGCAGCAGCAGGCACAGGGGCATAGCAATCGGCTGGAAGAAATCCATGTTGAGGCCGATATAGCTGAAAGCCGCGCCCTCTACAAAACCTATAACACAGGTATTCGCTGGGTGGATGCGCTAAATGGCACCGTACGCCCCGTCATCGCATATAGCTTTTTTGTTTTATATGCGTTGGTGAAGCTAATGCAGTTTTTCTCCGGATTGCCATGGATGCTATGGACACCTGAAGATCAAGCCATCTTTGCAGGCATTATAAGCTTCTATTTCGGGCAACGTGCTATGAGTAAGTTACGACAGGGGAAATAGTTCGATTTACCCTTCTTATTCAGTTGATTAACCTCACAGAAGAAGCGTTACTGTACACACCAAGACCAACAAAAACAAAGGAAAAACAATGAGTAAATTATTTTACAAAGCTATGATTGAAGACATCCAAAACGACAGATGCACTGATAATGAAATAGAAAATCTGCTGGATATTTACGCCAACACGGTCAAGAAGATGGCAACCACACCCGCCCGCAAATCGTGGTTTGAATTAGAGGATTTTGCCTCGGCAAAAATAACTGACGTGAGCCGCTTCACGCTAATGATTGAACGTCGCAAAATTTCAGGGCAAGAGCAATGGTGGGGAACCTTTGAATATGGCAGCAAGAAACTGAAGGTGATTGCTACGCTGGAGAAAAACTAGGCGGCTGCTTCCTCTTCAGAACTCCACTGCTCAGGATTAAGGTTACGAACTCTTTTTCTGAAAACGCGATCAAATGCTTCTATCGTTTCTTTTAACCACTCATGCTGTCCAGGCCATGCTGACTCATCAGTAGGGTTGGCAGGCTTGTAAACCACGATACGAGATGCTCTTTTTTCTTGTAGCTCCTGCCATTCAAGCTTTGTTCCTAACTCCTGCTCGATCTGTTCTTTGTCTTTCTTAAGAAGATGAAAAAATGCTTTAGAGTATTCTGGGTGAGACAAATAAAGCTGAACGCCAATTAAGCTCTCTCGTGTATTGATTGTAGCGGCGATATTTAGACCACTTCTACCAATGCTAAAGTTATGCCAGTGACGTGGACGTGGATTTTGAGGGCGCAGTTTAGAGTTTTTTTCTTGCAGATAAACTCCAAGCCGCTCCCAATAGCGATATTGCAGTTCTTTGGTTTCGCTTACGCCTTCTTGACTAATACGATGTGCGGCCTGAGCCACTGTTTTCGTCCAATTGTTTGGCTTGGAAATAACATTAAATTTAGGGGCAGCAAGAGAATCATCAATGCGCCATAATTCAACCTCAAGACCAAAAAAGCGGAAATTCTCATCCGTTATTTTATTTAACCAATCAAGTGTGGCGCGGTGTTCTTCTGTAAATTTAGAAGCTACCCACACTATATTTACTGCCTGCAATCCTGCAGCATAAGTCAGTAATTGCCCTAAATGCTTATGGTCGGTGCGTTCTATCTGATTTTCAATCAGCACCCATGAATCATCCACCATGCTCTTGCATAGAATATCAGCACGGAATGGCCCTACGTCTTTTTCCTGAGCTTCCAACTCAAGTTCCATGCCAATGGTTTCCGCAAGCAGTTCGAGATGTTCTTCACGGGCAAGCCAAGGAGTGAAGTCCCTATCTTCAGTTGCCCATATATCGCGCAATTCTACGCGCTCTAATTTACCAAGCCGTTTCGTCATATTTTATACCTCTGATTACGAACGACAATATTAAAAATTCTGCAAAACCACAATCAAAATCTAGGAAAACTGCTATGCGACATATTACACAACAAGGCATTAACCTTATCAAACGCTTTGAGGGATTTGAGCCTAAAATCTATCTTGATGCGGCTGGGCTGCCGACAATTGGCTATGGCCACCTTTTGCTTCCAGGTGAAGATGAAATGTTTAGAAACGGCATTAGCGAAGCTGCTGGCGAGGCCTTGCTGATTAAGGATGTGCTGCTGGCTGAACAGGCTGTATGCCGCCTTATCAAGGTGCCATTGACTGACGGTCAATTTGATGCGCTGGTATCATTTGCCTTCAATTTAGGCTCTGGTGCTCTTCAACGCTCCAAACTCCGCCGTAAAGTAAATCTTGAAGAACATGAGGAAGTGCCAGACCAATTCCTGCGCTGGGTATGGGCTGGTGGTCGAAAGTTGCGAGGGCTTATCAGGAGGAGAAAAAGGGAAGCTATACTTTATCAAGCCTAGAAATCATTCATACAAAAAGCAAAAATATAACCTTATTCTCCATCGCCATTATTTAATAACGAAAAGATATCTGCTTGGATGTCCCGTGGCTGACGCTTAACGGCTTCTACAACCATGTTCAACTTAGCGCGTGTAGCATAAAGTTGATCCAGTAGAGACAATACTAGAGGCATCGCATCGCGCTCTATAGTCATACGATATTGAAGCTCATAAATGAGATGAATACGCGCCACATCAATATCTTCAAAATAAATCACGGCCTCTTTTTTAATAGGTTTTAACCACTGTAGCTCGATCCATTCTTCAATCACGGTTTTATCCACCGTAATTTCTTCTAGTGCTAATATTTCATTCATCGTTTTCATGAGGTGAACTCCTTACTTTTACGAGGATTATATGCATGTGTTTTAACCCATGTCTGCATAAGTGCCTCAAGCTCACTATCTACTACTTCTGGCATGACAATTTTCAATAGTACATATTGATCCCCACCTTTTATTCCTTTGCCTTTAAGTCTAAGCTTGGTACCAGTGCTAGCACCTTTGGGAATACTCATCTCTACATTTCCGTGGATTGTAGGTATCTGAACCTTGCTTCCCAGCACTGATTCATGAAGACCTATAGGAATCTCTACATAAGTATCCTTGCCTTTGCTGGTATAGAAAGGATGTGGTTTAATGTGTATTTCAATATAGGCATCGCCTGCTGGCCTGGATGCATCTCCTGCTGCGCCTTTTCCCTTAAGACGTAGTTTTTGCCCCTCTTGAGTGCCCTCAGGAATGGAGAGGTCTAAAGCCTTGCCATCTGGCATGGTCAGACGCTTCTTTGTACCTTTAGCTGCCTCTAGGAAATCCACCTCAATGACATAATGCGCATCCATGGACGGTGCTGTAAATCCAGACTGCTTTCTACCACCACCTCCGTTAAAGAAAGAGCCAAAAATACTTTCGATATCTTCCTGATTAAACTCTCCGCCAGCAGTTGAATGGTAACGTTTACCTTGCGGCCCCTCAGCATAATTCTTGTAGGATTGCTGTTGCTGATATTGCGGATTACCATCCATATCAATCTCACCACGATCATACGCTGCCCGTTTTTCTTTATCACTCAATAAGCTGTAAGCAGCACTTATTTCCTTGAATTTCTCATCTGCTTGTTTGTTATCTGGATTCAGATCAGGGTGATATTTTTTGGCCAACGTACGATAAGAAGATTTAATCTCCTTATCGTCTGCCATCTTTTTGATGCCTAAAATATCATATGGATTTTTTGCCATCTGATTCATATTGTTCCTATTGTTCTTAACTTACCATAACATGAAAGGGAATGCTTGCTACTAATCAATTTAGTTATCAAATTATATGCTGGGTTTGAGCCGGTGGCCAGAAGCTGAATGGGTTAATTAGGCGCAGGATAGTGGAAGCAAACAGATACTCGTATTGAGTATGGTATTTTTCAATCACAATTGATTGAGCTAATCACCGTGTGCAATAGGCTTATCTGTAAATAGGTAGTCCTTCAGTTCTTTTTCAAAAGCACTGTCCTTACGGCGAATCCATTCCAGTAGCATAGAAGCATGCTCTTTTTCCTCATCGCGGTTATGAGCTAGAATCTTCTTCAATTCCTCATTCTTACAAGCATCAACCCGCTGATTATACCAATCCACCGCCTCCAACTCCTCCATCAATGACTGAATAGCACGGTGCATATCTTTCGTTTCATCAGATAATTCATTTATTGGTTCATGATATCCTTCATTAGCCATACAATACTCCTTTCAATTTTATTAATATTCCAGTTAGCAGTTAAAATCCTCTCTAAAAGAGAGTAGCAGCCGTTTTAATTCAAAATACTGCAGGCTTTTTCGTTGAATATTTTGAGCTGCCGTGGGGCTTTCATCATCTTCACGTTGCTGCTCTTCTGCATCTTCTTCAATCAGTATAAGGACATCGTTCATGGCATGTTTAACTTCTGCATCGGAGATATCTTTCTCTACAAGGTGTCTGGATAATTTCTCCAACCGCTCACGCAGTAAGTGGTCATCATCAATAAGTACCTGATGTTTAGAAATAACCTCTTGTAGTATCTGTGCCTTATCGAACATTTGCCTGGTTCTTCTGCCTCTGCTTGCGAATTATAAGCTGGTTATCGGGATATTGTGGACATGCACATCATGTGCCGAATGTTTTTTTAATATCTCCACCGCTTTTTTCTCATGCTCTGCATCGGGAAGGTTAACCCAAAGAAGCAACCCACCATGGTCAATCTGATCCTGAATATAGTCGGCGTGATGCTTGGCTACCATTTTAGCAAAAATACCACCTATTAACGCCCCTCCAGCTCCTGCACCCGTTGCAGCCATAATGGCTGTTAATAATGTGCCACCGGAAGCAGCAACAATAACTGTTGCAGCCGTTGCGGCTACATAAAGAGGAAAACCTATTAATGCCCCTTCTGCATCACCGATAGACTCTAATGGCACGAAAATTGTGCGTGGCGCTTTGGGATCATCTTCCTCTTCCTCCACACGCTTATAAATATGCCCTAATTTTTCTTCTACTGCTTTGGCATCTGCCAGAACGCTTAGGCTATGTCGAGCAAAGCCATGCTCTTGTAGTTCGTCTATCGTAGCTTGCAAACTATCTGCATCATCAAATACTCCAACCGCTTCTGGCACAGTGTCTATCTCTTCTGCTGCTTGTGTCATACTATTCTCCTTCTTGTGTATTAATTACTTATTAACCAATAATAATTTGGCGAATAAGTAATTAACTCTTATCAAATACCTGAAAACCTTCTAACATTCTACATAAATATCAAAAAACAAGGGTTGGTAAATGCTATCACATTTCTGGATTACCTGCTTGGCAAGTATACTCGCTGCAGCGGTGACGACATTAGGTATTTATGTCATCCGCCGTCATGAAGTGTGGGGCCGTAATAACATTGCTTATTTTTCTGCCTTTGCGGCGGGTGTGCTGATTGCGGTTTCTTTCCTGCATATCATCCCCACCTCTTTTACCATGAATCGCCATGCGCCGATCTATCTGCTGGCGGGTTACCTAATGATGTATAGTTTCAATCGTTTTATCAGCACTTATGTGTGCGATAAGCCGGAGCGTAAAGAATATGCAATCGGGCTGGTACCGATGATAGGTATTGGTTTTCATTCCTTTATCGATGGAGTGATTTATTCCATCACCTTTAACGTGAGTATTTTTACCGGCACACTAGCCGCTACCGGCATGGTGCTGCATGAGTTTCCCGAAGGCATTGTTACCTACCTGTTATTGCTGCAGGGTGGCTTCAAGAAGAAAACAGCCGCTTTACTGGCATTTTGTGCGGCAGCGGTCACCACCCCTTTGGGGATGTTGGCTTCATATCCATTTGTTAATAAAACTAGCCCAGAGTTGCTTGGTATTCTGTTGTCTCTTTCAGCTGGTGCGCTGGTGTATGTTGGGGCAACCCATCTGCTGCCCAAGGCCGAGCGGGAGCATAAGAAATACAGCTTGATTGCACTGGGCGCAGGAATCGCTTCTGCCGTGCTGATTGTCATTAGCAAAGGATAGCTTTCCGCTGTAGAAGTTAAGTTAGTAATTACACTACTTTACCTATATCATGCGCTGGCGCGTAGACATCTCTTGATTCATGCCAAAAATCTTCTTTTGACACTCCCAGCTCAGGAATGAAGGAATGCTCCTGCATATTGCCAGGAGCAAGCGTTCCATCAAAATCATAGGCTATGGCGAGTGGGATTTTGGTCATAAATTTTTCACGCGGCTTTGCTTGATAATGATTCCAACACATCTTTAAAGCTATTCAGCCCAGCCTCGATATTTTCTATGATTTCCTCTGCCAAAATATCGGGTTCTGGCAAATTATCTAAATCTGTTAGGCTTTTATCTTTGAGCCAGAATATATCTAGGCTGGTTTTATCTCTTGCAATTATTTCTTCGTAGGTGAATTTACGCCAGCGTTCTTCAGGGGCAGATTCAGCATTCCATAATTCTTTTCTATCGTGGCGATTTTCAGGATTATAGCATTTAATGAAGTCCTTTAAATCCTCTAGCTTCAATGGTTTTTTCTTGAGTGTGTGATGCACATTAGTACGGTAATCATAGTACCAAACTTCTTTTGTCCACGGATCTTTTGATGCTGGGTTATTATCAAAGAACAAAACATTCGCTTTTACGCCATTGGCATAAAATATGCCAGTAGGCAGACGTAAGATTGTATGTAGTTCTGTATTTTCCAGCAACTTCTTGCGGATAGTTTCGCCAGCTCCACCTTCAAATAACACATTATCAGGTACAACAACGGCGGCTTGCCCTGTAGTTTTTAGCATTGAGCAAATATGTTGCAGGAAGTTAAGCTGTTTGTTTGACGTGGTTGCCCAGAAATCTTGGCGATTATAGGTCAAATCTTCTTTTTCCTGCTCGCCCTCTTCATTGGTGAAGCTCATTGAGCTTTTCTTTCCGAAAGGAGGGTTTGCCAGCACATAATCCACGGTTTTACTTGGTGGGGCAATCAGCGAATCATTGGGGGAGACTGCTACAGTTTCGCCGTCAATCTCACCAATATTATGCAAAAACATATTCATTAAGCATAAGCGGCGAGTTCCTGGCACGATTTCATTTCCATGGAATGTGCCGTGCTTTAGGAATGTTTTCTGGTCTTTATCTAGCTGGTTGTTTTTCACTAGAAAATCGTAAGCGGAGAGGAAGAACCCGCCTGTTCCGCAAGATGGATCGGCGATGGTTTTTCCAGCTTGGGGGCGAGTGCATTCGACCATTGCTTGAATTAATGCACGAGGGGTGAAATATTGCCCTGCGCCAGATTTAGTATCTTCGGCGTTTTTTTCTAAGATTCCCTCGTAAATATCACCTTTAATATCGGCATCAAGCATTGTCCAGTTGACCTCGTCAATCATAGCGATGAGGCGGGATAGCTTGGCAGGGTCTTGTATTTTATTCTGTGCTTTGACGAATATCTGCCCGAGCATTCCTTTTTTATTGGCAAGCTCACGCAATGTTGAAACATAATGCACCTCTAGCTCTGCCCCGATTTTAGATTTCAGGCTCTCCCAATTATGTTCCGCAGGCACTCCGACATCTCTGTTATATGGTGGGCGAGAATATTCATCTGCCATTTTTAAGAAGATAAGGAATGTTAGCTGCTCCAGATAATCCCCATAGCCCACACCATCGTCACGCAACGTGGTGCAAAAACTCCATACTTTTGATATTATTGGTGATGATGTCATTTTTTAGTCTCCTGCTCATTAACCTGATATTTTAAATGGCTTATAATTAATTTCGTTTCTTCTTTTGAGAGCGCATATGTTTTATCCCCAAAGCTTGTTTTCACTTCGCAAGTTAGCGTTTTAATATTCTTAGAGAAATCACGTTGAGTGTCATCGCTAAAGCATAATTCAACTGCATAAGAACTAAGTGCTGGTATAAAATTTTGATCTAAAGAATTGCCAGTGCCAACAGCACCATTTTGAATCATCACCCTGAATATTTGCATAGGGACATCTCTTAAATTCTCGATTGTGATGAGCAAGTAATGCTTTTCTATTCTTAGGTTTATTGCTTCATCAACAATGGTGTCTACCCTCGACTCTACGCTTAAAACTTTAAAACGAGGCTTATTTGGACGGGTGTGCCATAGAGTAACAATAACAGCACCTGCTGTACCAAAGGCAGTTAAGGTATCTAACACCAATTTATAAATTTCCTGCCCTGCCATTAGCTAGCCCTCTTTTTTTTGTTTGGTTGGGGCTTGGGCGGCTTTTTCTGTTTTGATGCGTTTTAGGAGTTCGGAGGCGGGTTCGTCATTTGGGTCTTGAGCGACAAGTTGCCCTGAAAATGCTTTTTTGAGGATAGACTGGCGCAGGAGTTCGCAGCGTTTAAGGTTTTCCGCTATATCTTTTTCCAGCTGGTCAATAACCGAGAATTTAGACTCAATTTCTTCAACTATTTTTTGTTGTTCTCGGAGTGAAGGAATCCCAAAAACATATTGAGAAATTTGATCATACTTTACACGAGGTTTGTCCCCTGCTGCCTGATTGGTTGCCCAATCAACAAAATGATGTGCATGTAAAATTAAATGTAAAAATTTTGAATCAACCGCACGCATTGAATCTAATACAATGAATTCACCAGATGCAACGCCATCATATTCAGCAAGATATGTTTTGTTAAGGTATGAACGAAGCCGACCGTATAATATATTGCCTTGGAAGAAAGCATTACCTGCACTTGTCAGTTCATTAAACTTGTATAGAAAGCTTGGTTTCATGCCATCTTTAGATATGCAGTCCATACCTATAAATGGGGCATCAGGGCAATCATTAGGCATTTTCTTGATAGAAACTTGAGAAACTATGTTACCTATCTTTTCATATACCCAAGGAGTTTCCTTTGTAAAATACACTGAATTTTCTATCTCATACTTTGCTACATCAAGATTTTTCATAATTTTTGGCTTAGTTGGTTTTTTGCCTTCTTTTCCGTTTGTTTCCCATTGTTTTACGGCTTGTTGCCAGTCTTGGAGTTGTTGTTCGTAGTATTTTTCACGCTCGAGTTTGATCTTTGCTAACAGCACATCAGCGGTTTCGAGTTTGTCGGCATTTTCTGCACGCCACTTGGCGGTGAGTTTGCCGTCGAAGGCGTATTTTAGGATGGATTGGCGGTAGGTTTTTAGTTGGGCTTTTGCGGTTCTTAGGCTCGCCACTCCATTATCTAAATCAGAAAACAACTCCTCAATCTTCGCCACAATTCGCCTTTGTTCGTTAATCGGAGGAACTGGAATTGGTAACTTTCCAAACGCTGTACCTGATATTTCTTTGAAAGTAGTTCCTGTTGCTTTTGATTCAGCTAGTTGTTTGGCAGATTTTAGATAATAATAGGCATATTCATTGAATATTCCTGATGCGGGTACAAGGCTTTTGAAACCTTGATTTGTTGAAAGCTGTTCAACGCTAATTGCAACATACCCTATTGGTGCTCGTGATGAAAAATGAACGCTGCCGGCAGGCATAAGTTTTGCTGAGCTTTTTGCCAAGCCTTCTTCTGAAATGCTCTTTGCACCTTTCGTAATGAACTTATTTTTATAGCCAGTTAAATCCGCAGGCGATATCCAATTTATATCACCTCCCCAAAACTCTGGTTGTTTCGTAGAAGGAGTGCCTCCAGAAAGCACATCGCCTATTTCTCTTATTTCTGCCCATTGCCAAGATCCTGGCAAATTATATAATTTATTATCCATCATGCAGCTAGCACCTCATTAAGCTCATCAAGCAAGCCATCCATATTATCACCAAAAAGTTGGTGCATTTTGCCGAGACCGCCTTTTGCGTCGAAGGGGGACATTTCCAGATCATCTCTATCTATATGAAATGAGGTGATGGCGTGGTCACGCAGCATGTGTAGCCAATTCATTTGCTCTTTGCTGAACTTCTCATTGCCACCGCTGTGATGCTTCATTATCCAGTCTTGGAAATTGCGGCGGATGCGCTCGCTATTGAGGGTGATTTTCTCATCTAAGCCACAAGCACGGCGGATAAGCGCCATGATGGCAGTTAGCTCACTGACAGGCTGCTGTGATTTGCAATCATCCAGAGAGGCATAAGCTCTCCATACCCGAACGGGTGAGAGCTTTGGTGCATCACTGCGTAATTTGTGCATCACATCCTTTATCATTTTCAGGGTGATTTCCTGCCTTCTGGCTGGGAAGCTATAAAAAATGGTGAGCGCTTCTATCTCGTCTTTATTTTCCTGACAGTAGCTTTCAAAATCCTGCACCATATTCTGTGCGTTCTCCTGTGCATCACCGTCCCACCCCGCGAAGGTCACTTCATCTAAGTTTTCATGGTCGATGGTTTGCTCTTTGTCTCGGCGGATAGTTTCTAGTAGCTCAATTAGCTCCCCATTGAATATATCTGCTGCCTTGCTCACGAGCTGCCCTTGTGCTTCATCTCGCTTCTCGATGCTTGGCTCGCTGCCTTTTGGCTTACCTTCCAGCTCGCAAGCTTTGTCATCCACTTTATCTGCATCAATGGCGGAAAGGAGGCTGCCAACAATAGAGGTGAGCGGCACACCGCCTGTTTGCTCTTCAATGCGTTTGCGATCGTCATCGTCTAGCTGATTATTCAAACGAGCCAGACGACCAGCCAGCGAGCTGACCGTATCTTCATCATGCGCACCCATCATTAGCCCCGTTGCTAAATCTTTGAGCGGTACAGATGGTTTTGTGATAAGTGGCTGGCTTGAGGTTTTAAGCGATTTTGTCACGCCAATTGCATCCACAATGACATAATGCGTTTTACCGCTGCTGGCAGATGGGGTCACTTTACGCAAGGCATCTTGATCAATAATCCGCGTTCCACGCCCTTTCATTTGTTCAAAATAATTACGGCTTTTAACATCACGCATAAACAGCAAACATTCCAACGCTCGTACGTCTGTTCCTGTAGCGATCATATCCACTGTTACAGCAATACGTGGGTTATAGCCATTGCGGAACTGCGCCAGAACAGACTTTGCATCTTCTTCGGCCTTGTAGGTTATCTTTTTGCAAAATGCATTACCCTCACCAAATTCCTCACGAATAGTTTGTATTATATCATCAGCGTGACTATCCGTTTTGGCAAAGACAAGTGTTTTTGGCACTTCTTTCCGATTTGGAAACATCTCAGGTAGTTTTTCTTTAAATGCACGGATGATAGTACGTATTTGATCGGGATTAACTACATTTCTATCAAGCTGTTTAGATGAATATGTCTGATCTTCATCTTGAGATTCCCAGCGTTTTTTGCGGGTCAACCGTTCGCGCTTTTCAACAGATTGTTTGGCTTGGATTGTGCTGCCTGCTTTGCTTATCTCGGTTTCAATCGTATAAACCTCATTACCGACATTCACGCCATCAGCAACAGCGGCATCATGGTTATATTCACTGACGATGTTCTTGCGGAAAAACCCATAAGTGCGATTGTCTGGGGTGGCGGTTAAGCCGACAAGATAGCTATCAAAATACTCAATCACCTGCCGCCATGTGTTATAAATTGAGCGATGGCACTCATCAATGATAATCAAGTCAAAAAACTCTGGCGGTATTTTTTCGTTATAAACCACAGGCAGAGATTTCTTCGGGCGTGTGAGTTGTTCCGCTGGGTTTAGCTCCTCCAGCGATTCATCAAGCTCTTCCCCTTTGAGAATAGAATACATTCGCTGAATTGTGCTGATACATACTTGAGCATCAGATGGAACATAAGATGATGTCAGGCGGCGCACATTATAAAGCTCTGTAAATTTACGATTATCATCATTGGGAACGAAAGAGAGAAATTCTTGCTCTGCCTGCTCACCAAGGTTTTTGGTATCAACCAAGAATAATATACGCTTCGCCTTGCCGTACTTTAGCCAACGATAAACGGAAGAAATAGCCGTAAATGTCTTACCCGAACCCGTCGCCATTTGCACTAATGCTCGTGGGCGGTCATCTTTTAGGGATGATTCAAGGTTGGTGATTGCAGTAATTTGACAAGCACGCAAACCATCAATAATTAACTCAGGCATATTGTTGAAATTGCCACGAAGAGTCGATTCTTCATTAGACCATTGCAGTAATGTTTCTGGTTTGTGGAAAGTAAAAATTTCTCGAGACCGGGGCTTGGGGTCATTGCCATTGGTGAAACGAGTTATTGCACCTGTGCTTTCATATATAAATGGCAGCGGCTCTTTGTTATTCACCCATTTCAGCTTAGCTTCCGCATAGCCAGCTGACTGCTCTTCAACAGTGGTGATGTTATGCCCCTTGTCTTCTGGCTTTGCCTCAATAATGCCAACTGCTTTTTTATCAACAAACAGCACATAGTCAGCAGGGCCAACATCCGTTTGATATTCACGAACAGCAACACCAAGTGCAGCAATGAGGTTTATCTTCTTTTTCTCCTGAACATTCCAACCAGAATCGATAAGAAGGCTATCAATCTTGTCACGAGCTTTTTGCTCTGGGTTCTGATTTACTTCAATCATGCTACTTGCCTTCCTGCTTATGAATCCATTTATCAAGCTCGCTTTTTCTAAACCGCCAGGCACCGCCTACCTTGAACCCAGGTATTTTTCCCTTTGCAGCTAGATCGTATACCGTTTTCTCTTTTATTCTGAGATATTCGGCCACTTCTTTGATAGTGATGATGTCACTTTCCATTCCTAGAACGCTCCAAATTATTTTGTGTTATCAGAAAATACAGCAAAGGTCAGAATAAGCAAGAAGTGTTCGAACATCTTTTTAGCTACAACACTATGATTGCTCCTCATATTTTGGCAAATGGGAGAAAAGCAAGAAACGCAAGGCGTATCAACCATTGCGTGTCTTAATGATGGGGATTTAGTCTTATGGGTTGCATTTTTATAATCAGGGGGGTATAGATTATTTAGGCTGGGGAGCTTTGCCAACAAGGGCGCAAAAGTAAATACATGAGGAAATTATGGCTTTTCCTACGAAAGAATATAACAAGCTGGAAGGCTTGCAGAAAATATGGGACGTATCACAGGAAGATATGTTTTACACCATTGAGAATGGCTTGCTGCGAGTGTGTGTTTGGTTGCCGCTTCGCTTTATCGAGCGCGGGGTGATGAAAAATAAGAAATTCATTTATGAAAATCACGAACCTACAGAGGGTTTTGTTGCCGTGCGCCCGGAAGATTGTCGGCGTATCTGCAGCACCGGTCGTGCAAAGCTGAATATATTTAAGTCCATTTCCGAAGATGCCCATAGTTTGAGATTGGCTTATGAACCACCCCAGCCAGCAATTAACGTAAGAATTAGTGATCTGGTGGTGTTGAAAAAAGACCGCAAGAAATTTGAAGCAACTTACGACATAGCTGAAAGTAATATACTGGATTTACATCCCAAAAAGACTGAGCCGAGTTTTATTGTTTCCAAGGATTATCGTTATATGAAACTAGACGGCAAAGAGCATCATTTCGGTGATGTGCAGGCTCGTGTTATTGAGCAGCTACATGATGCGGCGCGAAGCCATAAGCCGTGGGTGCATAGCAAAACATTGCTTTATGAATCTGGTTCTAACGCTGTTCGCCTGCGGGATTTATTCAAAAGCAATAAGGATTGGAATGATGTCATTGCGTCAAATAAGCGTGGATATTACCGCTTGAATGTACCTTTAGAGAGCATCAACACGGACTCTGACCAAGACATTAAGCCTGATCTTAAACAGCAATCCTGCTAGCCCATATTTTCCTAATTTCATCACAGCCCCGCATGGGGCTTTTTTATTGCCTGCTTTTTGCGGGTGGTACTAAAATTTCCCATCCCAGCCCTCACCAAGGTCACCCCTGCGCCCCACCCAAGCCCCTTGACAGGTTGTTTTGCTACATTTTGGAGCATTAAGGGGGGATTTACTGGTACTAAAATTTCCCACCCAAGGTCACCCTTCAGCCCTCACCAAGGTCCACGTAGAGAGTAAAAAAATCATGCAGTCTTGCGTTTGAACAGTTCAAACAACGGAGGCTATAATGACTGAACACAAACCAATCTCAACTTTTGACGAAATCTGCCATCTGACTATCGAAACGATGTGTCGAATGGATCTAGAAACCCTTCTCCAGCTTAAAAAGCAAGCTACTCGTGAGCTTGATCGAGCAAAACTCACCAAGGGGCATATTGACCTAGCTCTTTTGCATCGGCGTGCTGAGCTGGATAAAGCGGAAAATAAGCCTGAAGAAAATCAGCAAACGCTCTTTGATAATGGAGATGATGCCTAATGTCGATGGAGTGGTACAGAGCTTATCATGGAATGCCGCACGACCCTAAATTGCAGGTGGTGGCAAAACGCTCTGGGCAGAAGATGTCGGCGGTGGTTGCTGTGTGGTTGTGCGTTCTCGACGCTGCCAGCCAGCATGATCCGCGCGGCATTTTCAACATTGATCCAGAGGAAATATCCGTGATTCAGGATATCGAATTGGAGGATGTTGAGGCTATCCTAAAAGCTCTAAAATCCAAGCGTATGCTGGATGATGAAGGTGTTGTCACCAGCTGGCATAAGCGGCAACATAGCACTTCTGCGGAGCGTGTGAGAAAGCACCGTGAAGCCAAGAAACAGGATGTAACGCCATGTAACACGGTGAAACAATCTGCAACAGCAAGCAACGGATTGAAACGGAAAAACGGTAAAAATACGACAGATACAGATACAGACTCAGATACAGATACAGACTCAGATACAGATACAGATAAAAAACAGAATAAAAAAAGAAACAGAACGAGAACAGAAAAGAGAGAGTCTGAGAGAGAAAAACCCAAGATCTGTGGAAAAGATGAAAAACAGATTTTAGAGCAGATGCTCGATATCTGGAATGCAGAGGTGCAGAGCAAACTCACAGGCAGCCATAACGCCATACTCACACCAAGACGCAAAGAGCAGATGACTATCTGCTGGCTAGAAGATTTCCAGCAGGACATGAGGGCTTGGCAGTATTTCTGCGAGGTTATCGCTGCATCAGATTTCTGCTTAGGAAAGATTGAGGGCAAAAGTTGGACTATCGATTTAAGCTGGGCAACCAAGTCCAGCGAGCATGTTGCCAAGATTTTGGAAGGTGGGTTTTCTGGTGGTAAGCATCCGAAGAAACCATCCACCTGTGAAGTTCCGGAGCTGGTCGATGGCTGGAATGAGGTTCTGCAAAAACTCCAGCATAAATATGGCAAGCCATCAATCCGCAGCTGGTTCGGCAATACTGCAATCACGAAAGTTAACAACCATCACGCTGGTAAAATCATCACGCTGCAATGCCCGAAGAAATTCATCAGGGATTGGATTGAGCAACATTTCCTGAGCGACATCAATCGCCTCTGGGCAGAGCAAAATCAACAAATTATTACAACCGAACTAACCATAAAGGAGAATTAATCATGAGAAGATCACGCTATACGCCGCCAAATGGAAGGTGGACAGTTACCGATATCGCCGACAGATTTGAGGAGGCAGCCTATACACTTAAGCGCCTGCCGCCTGTTAAAATTCAGGGCTATAAAACTACATGGCCAGAAATAGTCCGTACAGTTTTTGAGAAGATGCAGGAGGAAACGCTCCCGATGCGCCTGGGTTCACCAACAGCGGATGCAATTTCTCGCATGGAAGAAACCATCAACTGGGTTTTCTGGCTAGAGGAAGACGAGCGCAGGCTGGTCTGGCTGCGTGCTGAGCGTGTGCCGTGGAAGCAAATTTACCGCAGGCTAGGTTGCGGCAGAACCAAAGCATGGCAGCTCTGGAGCTGTGCTTTACTCACCATCGCCACCTACCTAAATGCCCAAAATGGAGGAAAATAACGTGTTCGAACATAAAAACACTAAACAAAATGAACATAATCCGTCATTGTTATACATACACTCGCCAGAGGTGGGCTGTATATTCGGCATATCTGCTCCCAAAATTAGTTTTGAACAAATAACATCTGCTCATGGAGGTGGGCTATGAGCGTCCAGGATATTGCCGATTTTGTGCATAGTGACACCCGCTCAAAAGAGGAAATCTTTGAGTCGCTAAAAGCTAAGATTCAAGCGTATTATGACAACAAACTTTCCGAAGAGGAGGCAATTCAGGCAACACGTAATTTTATCGGGCTTTTTCAAATGGCATCAGAAATATACGATGAAAAACAATAACTTAACCTTGGTTACTAGAAGAAGAATCTTTACTGTCCAAACGGTAATGGCGAACCGCTATTACCGGAGTGTAGCAACTCCTAAACTACCAATCACGTCGTGCTTGTTTGCTAAATGAGGGCAACCAAAGCGGTCATAATGGCCAGAGTATCAACGGACGATCAGGAGGAGTATTCACCTGAAGCGCAAACAAGCCGTATGATACAATATTGTGAGAGAAATAATCTTACTGTTATAGAAGAATTTAAAATCACGGAATCTTCTACCAAAGGTGGGCGTACAAAATTTATGGAAGTGCTGAAGGCCGTGAAACTTTATGCACGCCAGCATAAAGAGCCTATCGCATTACTCACTGATAAAATCGATAGGCTGCAACGTGGTTTTAATGAGCAATCTATGCTGGAAAAGCTGCGTCAGAAAGGCTTGATAGAGTTCCATTTCAGCAGTGATAATTGTGTGATTCATCAGGATTCTCCAGCAAAAGACCTGTTCGTGTGGAATATTGGCATAGCTCTGGCGCAAAATTATACCGATAGTTTGCGTGATAATGTGAAGCGAGCTATTGAGCAAAAACTTCGCAATGGAGAATGGATCACTCAAGCTCCAATTGGCTATAGCAATAAGCGTGATAATACAAGTCGGCGTGATGGTCGTGGTAAAGCGTCGGTGGTTATTGATAAAATAAGAGCGCCACTTGTAAAACGGCTATTTGAGAAATATAGCACCGGATGTTATTCCATATCCCAGATAGAAAAATTTGCCAAAGACATTGGATTTACAAATAGCCGTGGAAATCAAGGCTATCTATCAAAGCCACATATCCATGATATTCTGAAAAACCCATTTTATCACGGAGTTATGAAGGTGAAGAAAACTGGTGAAGAATATCCGCACTGCTACGAAACTGTGATTACAAAATCTCTGTTTGATAAATGCCATGATGTGCGCACCGGTAAAAGTCAGCCCCACGCTCGTTATGGAAGAAAAGAATTTCTGTTTCGTGGTATGATTACCTGCGCCGTAACAGGAAAACTACTGGTTTCCGATACTAAAACACGCAAACATGCCGATGGTCGTGTCGATTAATGGACGTATCTAGTTGGCTATAATCCTGATGATACGAAGAAAAAGGTCTGGATACGTGAGGATAAAATTATCGCACAATTCGAAGCGTCGCTGGGGACTCTTACAATTAGCGATCAGGAAAAACTTAAGGATGTGCTGTCATATATTCGCAATACCAATACCAGCCTCAAGCAAGAGCACACTCAGCATACGGCAAGCCTAAAGCGTGAACATACCGAATTGGAAAATAAAATTGCAAAACTTATGGATCTACGCATTGCCGGTGAAGTTGATAAAAATGAATTTGCCACTGCAAAAAAACGTTATAAAGACCGACAATATGAAATTACCGAACTAATTCATGTTTACGATAAAACTGACGATGATTTC
>JAQCJL010000114.1 GCA_027593125.1 Pseudomonadota bacterium
CCCCATCTGGTTTTGGGTATTCAATTTTTGGCATTTCTGCCGCAGGACGAAGCTGTTCATGGTCACTGTGGTGTTTGAATGTCCATGGCGCCTTACCACGCAGAATATAAGTATCAAGCCCAGCATAAGCCATACCTAGCCACAATCCGCGTTTGAACCCCGGGCGAATATTCCTCACCCGGTGGAGTTCATCCCACAGCCATGAGTTTTCAATCTTTTCGCCATAGCTAACAGGTTCAATCCCTGCGGATTCCTCGGCTAAGGTATCAAACACTGCATCCGCGGCGAGCATTCCGGATTTCATTGAGGTGTGTGTACCCTTTATTTTTGGTACATTAAGAAAGCCTGCGGTACATCCGACCAGACAACCCCCCGGAAAAGTCAGTTTAGGGATGGATTGAAAGCCCCCTTCGTTTAGTGCGCGTGCCCCATAAGACACCCTGCGCCCGCCTTCAAACACATCCCGAACTTTGGGGTGTGTTTTGAAACGCTGGAACTCTTCAAACGGGGATAAATGGGGATTTTTATAATCCAGCCCTACAACATAACCAACAGCCACCTGATTACCATTGAGATGGTAAAGGAATGAGCCGCCATAAACATCGCTTTTCACAGGCCAGCCTACCGAATGCCAAACTTTACCGGGTTCGGACTTAGCAGGGTCAATATCCCATAATTCTTTGATGCCGATCGCATAGGTTTGGGGGTCTTTGCCTTCGCGCAAATCATACCGCTCAAAGAGCGTTTTGGTCAGATGCCCACGACACCCTTCGGCAAAGATTGTTTGCTTACCAAGCAATTCCATACCCATTTCAAAAGCATCCGTAGGGTCACCGTTTTTATCACGCCCCATGTCACCGGTGGCAACGCCGCGAACACGGCCATTCTCATCATAAAGCACTTCTGCCGCAGGAAAGCCGGGATAGATTTCTACGCCCATGGCCTCAGCCTGCTCACCAAGCCAGCGGCAAAAATTACCAAGGCTGATGATATAATTACCATGATTGTTCATCTGTGGCGGGGTTGGCAGACGGAAAGCCCCTGTTTTGGTAAGATACATAAAACGATCGTTGGTCACAGGCGTATCTAGGGGTGCGCCGCGTTCAGCCCAATCCGGCAACAATTCGTTTAAGGCGCGCGGTTCTAGCACAGCACCAGAAAGGATATGGGCGCCAATTTCAGCCCCTTTTTCGATCAGACAGACATTGACCTCGCGGCCTTCTTCGGCGGCGCGTTGTTTTAGGCGGATAGCGGCCGAAAGCCCAGATGGACCTCCCCCAACAATCACCACATCAAATTCCATCGATTCCCGTTCCATCATAACCTGATCCCTATGTTGCGGTTAACTTTTCTCATATCCCATTTGAGTAACAGTCCAGAACATTTTCCATCATGTCATTCTAAATGTTATCATTTTATGGTCATTATTATGGCTTTTTATGCCTTCATACACTATCTATAAGTGGCAAGGAAGGGAATCAAAAACCATGATGACGCCGGAAAATGATGAAAAATCGTCATTTCAGCCCATTGCAAGCATCAGTGACCCTCAGCAGATGCTTGAAGCTTTGCGTTGGCAAGTCGAAATGGGCGCAGATGAGGCCATTTTGGACCACCCTGAACCCTTGGCTGCTCACTCATCCTCATCATCGAAAACAGACGAACTTTCATTGACTAAACAGCCTTTGGTCTCTGATAACCCCGATGACATAACTAAGCCGCAAGATACCCCAAATCCTGACCATCTTGATCCGGTCATTAAGACCCCCTCTATCGCTGCCAAAGCCAGTGGCAAAACGCTAGATGTGGCGCATTGCGCCACACTTGATGCCTTGCGGCAGGCAGTTGAAAACTATGATGGCTCAGAGCTGAAGCGCACGGCAACCCAGATGGTGTTTGCTGATGGTGATCCAGCGTCAAAGATTATGTTTATAGGTGAGGCCCCTGGTGCAGACGAAGATCGGCAAGGAAAACCTTTTGTTGGCGTTAGTGGTCAGTTGCTCAATCAGATGTTAGCTTCCATTGGTCTTTTGCGAGATACCATCTATATCACCAATATCATTTTGTGGCGTCCGCCTGGAAACCGAACACCGACCAGTGAGGAAACCGCCCAGTTTCTGCCAATTTTGCGGCGGCATATTCAGTTGGTTCAGCCAGATGTTTTGGTTTGTCTCGGCGGCGCGGCGGCCAAGGGGTTGCTGGCAACAGATTTGGGCATTTTGAAATTACGCGGCTCGTGGCATCATTATGATGCAGGTGATGGCCGTGAGCTTCCAGTTATGCCAACCCTTCACCCCGCGTATTTGTTACGCTCCCCTCAGCAAAAGGCGCTAGCATGGAAAGATTTTCGTTTAATTGCAAAAAAGATGAGAGAATTAGCCATATGATCTATGCTAAAGTATCACCATGGTATTCATAATCCCACACATGAAGACGAAATCGGTTGTTCGGACGCTGATGGCGGCGTTTGTTCTCATGGCAATGCTGATGATGGCATTGTCGCGCCCGGTTATGGCAGAATTGCAATTGCCTCATCCCCTGTCTTTGGCAGATGTGAAACGCTATCAGGAAATCTTTGCCCTGCAACAAGATAAGAAATGGAAAGAGGCTGAGGCGATCATCAAGACACTGGAAAGTGATTTGTTAATGGGCCGGGTGCTGTCACAACGCTATCTGCACCCTACAGGGTGGCGTTCTAAATATACCGAATTGCGGGACTGGCTAGCTCTTTATTATGATCATCCTTCGGCTACCCGAATTTATCGGTTAGCCAAGAAACGCCAACCAGCGAATTATAAAAATCCGCGTGAACCGAAAAAAGGGTATTTGAACGGTTATGGACGTACCCAAGCAGATGGGCATTATGTCAACTTTCCTTTAAGTTATGAAAACCGTTCTTCCCCATCTAAAACACGCGCGATTGCTCGGGATGTTCGCCGTAAAATACGGTCGGGATTTCCTTCTGGCGGTGTTCAAATTCTTGCTGATAAAAACAATCTTCGTTATTTGACTAAACATGAAGAGGCGGTTCTTCGGGTAGATATTGCCCATGGCTATTTTATCTATGGCAAAGATGATGAAGCGATAAAACAGGCTAACCTAGCGCTTGAACTTTCTGGTAACGATGTTCCCAGAGCGTATTGGGTGGCTGGGATAGCAGCTTGGCGTATGGGCAAAATGGAACTGGCTTCTGGCTACATGCACAGCCTAGCTGATCTTGAGATTGAACATGATCACGCTTTGGCCAGTGCGGGGGCGTTTTGGGCAAGCCGCGCTGATCTTAGAGATGGTAATGCCAATCAGTCCATGATTTATCTGGAGCAAGCCGCGCGTTATCAGGATACCTTTTATGGAATGTTAGCTGCCGAAGCTCTTGGCCAAGATATCACACTTGATTTTTCTCTACCTAACGTTGATCAGAATTACATCAACTGGTTGAACAGTCTGCCTGGTGGCAAGCGAGCTTTTGCGTTGCTGCAAGTGGGTGAGACGTATCACGCCAGTCGTGAGCTTCGTTATCTCTGGGATGAACATAGTGTTGAAGACCAACCAAAATTGATGGCATTAGCGGCAGATACTCATATGGCTGGTCTAGCCTTTCGCACAGCAGGAATTATCAACGAGGATACCGGGCGGAGCTGGTATGCCGGGCTTTATCCTGTTCCGGATTTCACCACTGATATGCCTATTCGGGTGGATCAGTCTTTATTGCTGGCAATTATGCGTCAAGAATCAGGCTTTAACCCCCGTGCTAAATCATGGGCAAAGGCTAGTGGACTGATGCAATTGATGCCCGCTACTGCGGCCTATATTGCGCGCGATGGCGGCTACCGCAATGCCAAACGCCATGATTTGCTGATCCCTGAGGTCAATATCCGTCTGGGGGAGGATTATATCCTTTATTTGGTAGAAGCCCCAGTGGTGGATAGTGATATGATCCGCCTTCTTGCTGCTTATAATGCAGGGCCAGGAAATCTTAGCAAATGGTCAAAAAAAATTGATCACGGAGGGGATCAGTTAATTCTGTTAGAATCCCTACCGTCCCGCGAAACTCGTTTTTATGTAAAAAATGTGATGACCAATCTTTGGATTTACAGCAAATTGATGGGAAAAAATGCACCAACGGTAGCGGCACTAGCTGCGGGGGATGGTGCCGTGATAGATAATATTGGTGGTTTAGATTGCCAGATCACAAATCTATCGGAACTCTGTTCGGAATAACTGCTTATTATGGCCATTGACCCTTCCGTTGCCTTTCAGCCTATTTCCATTGCGGTGTTAACCATATCGGATACGCGGACAGTGCAGGATGATAAATCTGGCGATACTCTGGCTAGCCGCATCACTGAAGCAGGTCATCATCTCGCCGCGCGCGGCATTGTGGCTGATGATATCGCTGCGATAGGCGGGCAAATCCTTAGCTGGGCGTCAGCTGGAAATATTGATGCGGTGATTACCACTGGCGGTACAGGTTTGACAGGCCGTGATGTTACCCCCGAAGCACTTCGGCATATCATGGACAAAGAAATTGAAGGCTTTGGTGAAGCTTTTCGTTGGATCAGTTGGCAGAAAATAGGCACATCAGCTATGCAAAGCAGGGCTATGGCATGTGTGGTCAAGGGCATTTATGTATTTGCTCTTCCTGGATCACCCTCAGCGTGCCGAGATGGATGGGATGATTTGCTATCTGCCCAATTGGATTTACGGCATAAACCCTGTAATTTTGTTGAGATTATGCCCCGTCTGATGGAACAGGGGATTGGTGGTCGGTCTTCCTGATTATGCTTTTAGGGTTAAGGCGTAACCGTTAGCAAGGCCATTACTTCCAGGATGATATTGTGAAGCAAAAGCCAAATTTCAAATACGAAGACCAGTGGCTTAATACATATCCTGATGCCATGGTGGTTGGTCTTGATGAGGCCGGACGTGGCCCATGGGCAGGGCCTGTTGTGGCTGGTGCGGCATGGATTGCCCCTGATGCGGTTAAGGCTTTGCCACCAGACCTTGCAGATAGCAAAACCCTTTCTGAAGCTAGCCGGCACCGCATCTATCATCAATTAAAAGTGTTGGCGCAAAATCCCACACAGCTTCAATTAGCTACGGCCTCGGTTACCGCAGCAGAGATTGATCGTATCGGGATCTTGCCAGCCACTTTTCGTGCTATGCAGATGGCGGTTGATCAACTGGCCCATCTAAAGGATAGGGATTTTGCGGTTTTGCTGGTAGATGGGTCGCTTACGCCTGATTTGACAACAGCGGCAAAACATACCCATGTTGAGGCCATCATAAAGGGTGATCGCCAAGTGCTATCTATCGCGGCGGCGGCAATTATGGCGAAATATGACCGTGATCAGGACATGCGGGCCCTTGCCCAAGAATATCCTAATTATCAATGGCAGAACAACAAAGGCTAT
>JAQCJL010000115.1 GCA_027593125.1 Pseudomonadota bacterium
GTGAGATTATGCCAGCTCAACGCATCATTGTTTGCGCCGCACAATCCGGAACCGTCACCCTAGCTAATCAGGTGTTTTTTGGGAATATGACATGGGGCTGTATTGCTGATCCTGTCTCTAGTATGAAAGCAATTGCCAAGGCCGATTTAAGATCACGACCACAAGCATGGTTAAAATCTGTGGAAAAACGGCTCATGGAACGGCCTGCTATTCCTGCCTTAGAGCTTCAGGCAAAAGACCACATTACTCCGGCTATGGTAATGCGTGATTTTGCCAAAATCATTGATCTTTCTGCGCCACCTTTGATCGTTTGTGATGGCGGCGAGTTTAGCCAGTGGGTGCAATCGGGCTTACCAGACCCTATCAACATCGCTACACATACCCTAACCAATGGCCCATCAGGCGGGATTGGCGGTGCTATTCCTCAAGCGATTGGCATGGCCTTTGCCAATCCCGGGCGTCATGTCGTGGCTTTCATGGGGGATGGCAGCGCAGGGTTTCATTTATCAGACATTGAAACCGCACGCCGCGCTGGTCTGCCCATTACCTTTATTGTCGGTAATGATCAACGTTGGGGCGCCGAAGTTGAGATTCAAAAGAAACAATTTGGCGATGATCGCGTTCATTCTTGTGATCTTGATGCTGAAACCCGCTATGACCTGATTGCCGAAGGGCTAGGGGCTAAGGGGTATTTTGTTGATCATCCTGATACTATGGCATCAACGATGGCAACGGCTCTTAACGATGCTTCAACCAGTCTAATTAATATTGCGATTTCTGGTGTAGCTGCCCCAAAGTTTTAACCTCTAGCCCCATCAATCACTGTTCTTGGCGCGCCATCACCGCCTCAACCGATGGCATCGCTCCAACCTTATCGATGATGTGATTGATTTTACGGCGTGATACTAGGTTAACATCCGCTTCTTCATCCCAATCGACCAACATATAGAGATAGAAATCCGCTACGGTCATGTTATCGCCTGCAACGAAGTCGTGATGGGCGGCTTCGATATGATCATACACCCTATTCATTTCTTCTAAGGCTTTAATTCGGACGCTGGTTTCATCCCCATAACGGTCAGGATAATGATAGCGTAACACCGCCGGATAAAGCGTTGTGGCGAGATAGGTCATCCAAGATAAAAACCCAGCATATTCGGCTGAACCTTGTCTCGGGGCCAATTTACCAGTTTGATCATATTCCAATAACATCAGAACAATGGCCAAACTTTCAAAAATGGTCTGGCCTTGGTCAGTAACTAACACTGGTATCCGCCCATAAGGAGAAATAGCGCGGAAAGCAGGGCTGTTTCGTTCCGCTTCATCGGGGTAAAGCAGATTTGCTTCGATCCCTAATTCCTCAAACATGATTTCGGCTATGACTGATCCAGCACCTGGCATGGCATAGAGTGTAGTCATTGGCTTTTCCTTTTCTGATTATCGTTTGGCCTAACATCCTGCTGGCTTTAGTCATCAAAATGCATATCTACCGTAAACTGTCCCCCATGCAGCCCAATGACGCCACCTTTGGGGTCTGGCTCTGGGGTGTTTGCTTCAACCTTTTCGCGATAGATTTCTGCGTTATCTTGTGGATGGAAACCAATATGCGCGGCCTTGTGGTTGTTAATCAGAACCGAGGTATTGTCTGAAGCACCATAAATGATGGTATGCCGAACCGATGGCGCCCACAGGCAACGCCCCATCAAACGCCTCAAATCATCAAAACTAAGCCATGTGGTCAGCATCCTGCGATCCAATGGTTCTGGGAAGCAGGAATAAATCCGTATGGAAACGCTTTCTATTCCATATTTATCCCAATAATACTGGGCCTGTGCCTCACCATAGACTTTTGAGACACCATAATTGCTGTCTGGTCGAACAGGCGAATTGGCATCAACTACTTCTGTGCGGGGGTAAAACCCAATAGTATGAACAGAGCTAGCCCAAATGACGCGCTTAACCCCATTTTTCCGGCATCCCTCATAAAGGTTATACATGCCAATAATATTAGAGTTCAGAACATTTTCCCATGACCCTTCACGGCTTTGTCCACCCATATGCACGACAACATCAACATCCTTAGTCAAGGCAATCATAGCATCCATATCTGCCAAATCTGCTTTGACAAACTCTTCATGGCTAGCGCAATCAGACACATCTGTCCGGTCATTAAGCCGTACGTGATTAGCATATTCTGACAGCATTGGGCGCAGTTGCGTCCCCAATGATCCAGCGGCGCCAGTTAGAAGCAAACGATTATATTTTTTGGCCATGATTTCCTCTCTTTCATCTTAGCTATTCTTGGTAATTACCTCATCACTGCTTGTCTTCATCGTCAATGGCTTTTTTGAGACACTCATGAAAAGTCATCAAATTGGGGATGTGTCGACTAATGCGTGGGATCGCAAGAACAAGCTGTCGGATGCCTGCGTCTTTTAGCGGAAAAATTTGCATATCTTCGGGAAAAAGAAGCTGTGACACCATAGGGACTACCGAAACCCCAAGTCCAGCATTAACCAAGGCAATAATGCCTTCAAGCGTGTCAATTTCCATTTTGGAATGGATATCCAGACCATGCTTTGTAAACCAATCTTCTACTTGAATCGCAATACGAGCAGTGCGGTTATAACGAACATAGGCATTGTTATTTAGAATCTCTATCGCATTATTCCCGACAGCATTAGGGCTTGCAATCAGGGCCAACTCTTCACTGCGCAAATCATAATAGTCAATATCGGTAATAGGCTTAATGGGCCTGCTGACAATTGCCGCATCAACCGTACCCGCCTGTATTTCTGTTTCCAGATCATAACTTTCGCCCAGTCTTACCACAAGGTCTAGGTCTGGCATTTGTTGACGATACTGTTTCAAAGCCATGGGCAGAAATGAACTTAGAACCGAATGCACCGTCCCGATGGTGAGATGCTTTATGCCGCTTTGTGTTGATCCATGGGGTTCAATGTCATGCCAGCAATCCAAAACAGCATTGACCTTTTCCAGATAAATCAGCCCGTCTCTGGTTAGACGCGGCGGTTTTTTGCTGCGATCAAACAGTTTCAGCTGGGCAAATTGTTCCAGCCGTTTCATTTGCAAACTAATCGCTGATAACGACATTCCCATATTTTGGGCGGTAGCTTGAAAGCTACCTAATTCCGCAATTTGGCGGAAAATATCCAACGATTTAATATCTGTCATGTCATGCTCTTCTGTTTTTAGTTTTGCAAAATATTGCAAGTTTACATTAATTCATCTTTGCGATCGTCTGTCTCACCATAACGGCTTAAAGCTGGTGCCTTAAGGCCTTCATAAAGGGCGTTAATATTCTTAGCGACAGCATCATTATGCGTCGCAAAAAGCGAATTACCTTCAAGATCGCTATCAACAATAAAGGGCCCAAATGCGCTCACATCAAACATCCACATGGCTTGCGCTATGCCAAGATCTTCAATCCAGAAGACATCTTTAACCCCAATAACACCGCGCCCCAAAAGTGCCCCTGTGCCATAGCCCACCGTGGTCAGATAAACCACCTGTCGTGGCGCTAGGATTGAGGTGTAATCCTCTTTCGGCATTCCGCCCTTTCCAATGACAACTTTTGTGCCTGTCAAATCCAGCCAGCTCGCCATCCATTTTGAAAACCGGAATGATGCTGTTGCGGTCACACCGCCGATAGTATAATGCCCATCTTCACGAACCGAAGCCGCAGGTGAGCAGTGAAAATTGACATTGCTGATCTCAGCAAGATTCTCAACTGGCAGGGCCTCACCTTTATTAAGCACCCGGTCATAGACCCCTTCTCTCGCAGTATAAACAATACCCTGAAGAAACACGATATCCCCGGGCTTTAGTTTTGCAATATCCTCATGCTTGATGGGTATTGTCAGATGATGAGTGGTAAGGTTATTTGTGTTGGTCATGTCACACCCTCCCGGCGCATATAGGGGGTAAACCATTGTGGGTCTGTGCGATAAGTGATGGTGCCATCCATATGTAATCTTGCTGTTGCTCGACGTGAGGATAGGCAAAACGTATGCACGCTAACCGGCATGCCGCCCGTGTGCGTATATCCAACCTCAATGTGGCAATCCACCACCATGGATGATCCCACAAACCCCATCGCCCCCATGCCAATAGAGTTACCAAGGGTTTTGAGCTCTTCTTCCAGTTTGGCAATGCCCTCATCTGGATTGCGATCACCAACCACACGCAGGCAAGCCGCCTGTTTTCCAAGCTGCATACAGGTATCTTTTGAACCGCCTATACCCACACCAACAATAGCTGGCTGGCAGGCCAACCCTCGCTTACCAAAAGCAATCAGAGTATCAAGAAGAAACCGCTTTATGCCGTCAATACCATCACCTGGGAACAGCATCCGATAATCAGATCCAAACAATCCGCCTTTATGGACGGTGGTGATATCAATCCAATCGGCATCAGGCTCAAAACTCCATTCCACTTCTGGTGCATTAATCCCAAGATTATTGTTGTGTTCTGTTCGCCATAACGGATGCACCCGATTTGGTCGCAGCGGCACATCATGGGTCGCATTGGCTGTGGCACGGCGCAAGGCGGCTTCTAATCCAACCATGCTGTTCACCTTGGTCTTATCCCCGATTTTGACATAATAGCGCGGTAAGCCGGTATCTGCGCACATTGGCCGCCGATCTTCGCTTGCCGCCTCATAGTTTTCAAGCATGGCAGAAAGCACAAATGCTGACAGATCCCCTTTTTCGCGATCCACCATGCCTTTGATCCCTGTCAGATAATCTTCTGGGATATCAATAGCCGCTTTTTTCATGATCTCATAAGCAGCTTCTTCGATTTGCGTTTCGGTTATAGTCATGATGATATTCCTCCAGCCACTATTGGTGATGGCATTCCTGCCATATCATCAATCAGGCTTTCTCCTGGCTTAACGATGCTGAAATCGACTTTCTCTAGGCTTAATTCCAGCTTATCACCTTTCGCATGGATCACGGTGTTTGCACTTTCCTCTAGGGCGCCAGTATCAGGAAAATCTTCACGATAATGCGCCCCACGAGAGTTTTCGCGTCCCAAAGCAGCAAGGGCTATCACCTCAGATATTCGGGTCAATGATTTGACATTAAGCCATTCATGCCATTCCATGTGAAAAGCGCGATTTTGGCTGCTGACTCCCATATCCATCAGGGCCTTGGCATATCCAGATACGGTTTTCATGCCGCGTTCAAGCCCCGCTGCGTCACGCATCACGCCGACATCATCCCACATGGTATGCGCAAGCGCTTCACGCAAACCATGAAGATCGCCGGATGGTTTGGAAAATGGATATTCCGCCTCTGCCACGGCGTTATCAAGTTCTGCCTGATCC
>JAQCJL010000116.1 GCA_027593125.1 Pseudomonadota bacterium
CCATGGTCACCCGGATTGGTGAGATAAACAAAACCTACTTTGAGCGGTTCTGCCTGAGCGGCACTAGCCATCAACCCAAACCCGGCGATGGCCATCATTAGTTTGGAAATTATATTTTTCATCTTATCACTCCCCTAAGTTAAAAATTAAATCCCTATCTGGTTGCCAAAAAGTTTTTACCAAGATGTGCAGGGGAACCAAATTGTATTCGTCCTCTGCTGGATATTAAAACAAGTACAATAATTGTGGCAAAGTACGGCATCATTGACAAGAACTGAGATGGAACCCCCCAGCCGCGAGCTTGGGCAACAAGCTGAAGAATAGTCACGCCGCCAAATAAAATCGCACCAATGATGACACGCCCCGGTCGCCATGACGCAAACACAACTAGCGCAAGGGCAATCCAACCACGCCCAGAAGTCATGCCCTCTGCCCAATGCGGGGTCAGCACAAGTGGCAGATATGCGCCACCTAGCCCTGCCATGAAGCCCCCAAAACATACCGCCAAGAACCTAACCTGCAAGACCCGATAGCCAAGCGCATGGGCGCTATCATGATTGACCCCAACGGCACGAAGGATCAAACCAGCCTTTGTTTTGTTCAAAACATAGCTCACAACAGCGACAATAATAATGGCAAGATAGGCTAGCGCGTCCAACTGAAACAGCACCCCTATTATAGGAAGATCAGAAAGAATCGGAAGATATAGCGCAGACAGACCGTCAATAGCCTGCCCAACCAACGGCGCCCCAATCAGCCCCGAAAGCCCTGTTCCAAAAATGGTTAATGCCAAGCCTGTCGCCACCTGATTAGTCGCTAGCCCAAGAACAAAAACTGCGAAAACCATAGCTACCATCATGCCAGCCAGACCGCCGCCAAGAATCCCGATATAGGGGTTACCCGTCATACTGGCAAAACCAAAGGCGCTCACCGCCCCCATCAGCATCATGCCTTCAACACCCAGATTCAGCACACCACTTTTTTCTGCTACCAGTTCACCTGTGGCGGCAAGGATGAGAGGAATGGAAGTCAAAAGAACCGTCAGAAGCAAATCATCAAACATGGATTACTCCTCAATCTTTTGGGTTGTGGCGGATTTCTGGGAACGACCAATCCATATGATCTGATACCGAGTTAAGGTTTCCCCTGCTAGTAGCATAAATAGAAGTATCCCTTTGAAAATGCCAGTCACCACTTTGGGAATATTCATTGAGATTTGCGCCGCATCACCGCCAAGTTCAGCCAGAGCAACCACAAGCCCAGCAGCAATCGCTGCCATTGGGTTTAGCCGAGCCAGGAAGGCAACAATAATTGCGGTAAATCCATATCCGAATGAAATATGAGGCTGAAGCATACCAATATTTGCCGACACCTCAATCATACCAGCCAGCCCAGCAAGTGCCCCAGAAATCATCATAACCATGATGGTGACCCTGCCTTGATGAAAGCCTGCAAACTTTCCTGCGCGAGGGGCGTCACCCATCAATTTGATTTTATACCCTCCAAGCATCCGTGATAGATAAAACCACCCTGCCACTGCCACTATGAATGCTACCAGAACCCCCCAATGAAGCTGTCCCAGATAACCAATCCCCGGCAAGGGCATTCGCGGTATGAGTCCAGCATCAGGATACGTTCGGGTCAGAGGAAAGCCAAAGGCCATCGGGTCTCGCCATGGGCCACGCACTACCCAATCAATTAAAAGCGCCGCGATATAGGTTAGCATCAATGACACTAAAATTTCATTTGTCTTAAAGCGGATTTTTAAGATCGCAGGGATCAACCCCCATAACGCGCCACCTGCCATTGCCATGACCGCCATCGCAAGAATCAGAAAACGGCTTTCTGTCTCTGGAAAAGATAAAGCGACCCAGCCTGCCCCCATGGCACCTAGGATCAGTTGCCCTTCGGCGCCAATATTCCAAACATTTGCCCGATAGCAAAAAATCAATCCTGTGCCAATAATGATCAATGGGCAAGCCTTAACGAAAAGATTACCAATCTGATCAGGCCGAGCCAGAGGGGCGATAAAAAACTCATACAGTGCCTGCACCGGATTGTAGCCCAGCAAGGCAAAAATCACCCCGCCAAGTACGAGCGTCACCAATACCGAGAGAATAGGTACAGCGATCGTCAGACGAAGCGACACATGTTTGCGTGGCTGCAGAATGATCATGACGCTCCTCTTTCTTTGCCGCTTGTTCTGTTGGTTTTAGGCGGAATCTGACCTGATGTCAGATCATGACTTTCCCCCATCAAAAGACCAATCTGTTCGGCAGTCACTTTGCTTGACTCAAAGATTTCGGAAAGCTTGCCTTCATTAAGAACCGCAATGCTATGGGCAATTTCAAATATTTCTTCCAAATCTTGTGAAATCATAATCACGGCTGATCCTTGCCGCGCCAAATCTGCCATAGCATTTCGAATAAACTGTGCGGCAGCGATATCCACCCCCCACGTGGGCTGTGAGACAATCAAGACCCGGGGAGATTTCATAATCTCACGGCCTACCACAAATTTTTGCAAATTGCCCCCAGAAAGTGCCGACGCCAAGGGATCATCTGATGGTTGCCTTACATCAAACATCTTTGAAATGCGCTGCGCCATGGCAAGGGTTTGATCAAATTGAATCACCCCTTTTGCGACCACCCCATCTTCGTCATATCCCGTCAGAAGTGCATTTTCCGATAAGGTCATAGATGGCACCGCGGCATGGCCATTGCGTTCTTCTGGCACAAATGCCAAATCAAGATGACGGCGACCCGTCGGCCCAAGACGGCTAATATCGGTGTCTTCGGTGAATAGCATTCCGTTTTGATCTGGCCGCCATTCTCCGCTTAACGCAGACATCAGTTCACTCTGCCCATTTCCTGCGATACCAGCGATGCCTAAAATTTCACCCGCATGCACTTTCAAGGAAACCCCTTTAAGTGCCACGTCAAATGGCCCAAATGCCGGTCGGATTAAGCCTCGGACCTCATAAAGGCACTTGCCCTTTTTACGTTTGGTGTCAGCAGTAATGCCTTTGACCTTATCCCCTACCATCAGCTCCGCTAGTTGACGTGTGGTTTTCTTGGCGGTTTCAACCTCTGCCACCTTAACACCCCCACGCAGGATTGTGGCACGGCTAGTCAGTTGTTTGACCTCATCCAATTTATGAGAAATAAAGAGAACGGCGCATCCTTGCTTTGCCAGTTGGTGCAACACATCAAACAGCTGATCCGTTTCTTGAGGCGTGAGCACGGAGGTTGGCTCATCCATAATCAGTAATGTTGGTTCCTGCAACAAACAGCGGACAATTTCAACCCTCTGGCGTTGCCCTACTGATAAATCTGCAATGACCGTTTCCGGATTTAGCGGAATACCATATTCCGCTGATTTACGCGCGATTAGAGCTGATAGGTCTTGTTTTGGAAAGTCAGGGGGCAAGGCAAGCGCGATATTTTCCATCACACTTAATGCCTCAAACAAAGAAAAATGCTGAAACACCATGCCAATACCCATGGCACGCGCCTGCAGGGGGTTTGAAAAGGTCACAGGTTTACCTTGCCATTCCAAATGCCCTTCATCAGGCTGTAACAACCCATAAACTATTTTAATGAACGTGGATTTGCCTGCGCCGTTTTCACCAACGATGGCGTGCAATTCCCCGGGTTGTATTGCAAAATCAATGTTTTGATTAGCCACCAGATCACCAAAGCGTTTGGTGATACCAAACCCCGCCAAAAGCGGTGGCGGTGATGTTTTATGGGCAGGGTGAGTTGTCGTCATGACTAATCATTTCTCAATTCATTAGGGCGATCATATCAGGGTTTTCATTTTTTGATTGCAGATTCAAACCACGCACGGATGATTGCCCTCTCATCAACTTCCATATAAGTGAGATTAGCAGGTGGCATTGCGTGCGATACCCCTGATTGCAAATAAATCTCACGCGCTAGGCTAGCAATTTGCACCGGCGTTTCCAACAAAACCCCTTTGGGGGGTGAGGCGATGCCATCCCATAAAGGTTCCTTTGCATGGCACATAGCACAGCGGCCAGCGACAATTGTATTCACATCTTCAAAGCGGACATCTTCATGAAAGGCAGAAAGCCGAGACGGAAAGGTTAACGCCGCCGCATCATCCCCTGCCTGCCCATCCTGATCTAGTTGCCATTGAGGCCATAAAGAAAGCCAGATGATAACCACAAAGATAAAAGTTGTTGCCACCCACGTCCAGCGCGGATTGCCCGCACGAGCATGACGCGTGTTGAAATAATGCCGGATCGTGACCCCCATCAAAAACACCAGACTGGCAATCAGCCAACTGTATTCCGTCGCAAAGGCCAGCGGATAATGCCCCGACAGCATCAAAAAGATCACTGGCAAAGTCAGGTAATTGTTATGGGTTGAACGCAGTTTCGCAATCTTGCCATACCGTGCGTCAGGCGTCCGTCCGGCTTTCAATTCCGCCACCACAATCTTCTGATTAGGAATAATCACCATAAAGACATTCGCCGACATGATGGTTGCGGTAATTGCCCCTAAATGGATAAAGGCAGCACGTCCGGTAAATATCTGATGAAAGCCCCATGACAACACCACCAGCAAAGCATAAAGCACCAGCATTAACAGCGTTGGGCTTTGCGCCAATGGGGATCGGCACAAAAGCGAGTACCCCACCCAAACACCAGACAAAGATACTATTGAGATTATGATTGCCGCTGGTACCGACAGCGCCATTTTTTCAGCATCAATCAAATACATCTCTGCGCCGCCATAATAAACGATCGCCAATAGCGCAAAACCTGATAACCAAGTGGAGTAAGATTCCCACTTGAACCAGGTCAAATGTTCCGGCAGATGGTCAGGCGCAACCAGATATTTTTGAATATGATAAAATCCGCCGCCATGCACTTGCCATTCTTCGCCATGGGCGTTTGCTGGCAAATGCGGCGTCCGGCGCAGACCTAGATCAAGTGCAATAAAATAAAACGAGGACCCAATCCAAGCAATAGCGGTAATAACATGGAGCCAACGAACCGCAAATTCAGCCCATTCCATCACGAAAAGAGAAATCAGTTCTGGCGACATTTAACTTCCCCGATAGGTAGAATAGCCATAAGGGGATAACAACAGCGGCACATGATAATGTTGTTCTGGATCCGCTAAACCAAAGCGCACCGGCACCTCGTCTAAAAACAAAATATCTTCTGCAAAGCCTTGCGCACGCAGATAATCACCAGCAGCAAAAACCAGCTCATAGGTTCCAGGCTTGACTAGCCCCTGCGGCAAAATAGGGGTGTCTGTCCGGCC
>JAQCJL010000117.1 GCA_027593125.1 Pseudomonadota bacterium
AGCAGCAGTATTAAGGTTATCCCGGGGTCTGAATTACCGGCACAGCCCTCAGCGAGCACATCACAAACAACAGCGGCCGTTTCTGTCCCACCAGCGGGGAGTCTTGCGTTTTCTTGGCCAGCAAATGGGCAAGTCATAGATCGGTTTGGGTTAGTCAGTAGCGGAATTCAAAATGACGGTATTAATATCGCTGGCAATTTAGGTGATCCCATCTATGCCGCTTATGACGGCACTGTGGCTTTTGTTGGTCGAGATCTGAAATCATTCGGTAATATGATCCTCATTAAACATGATAACGGTTGGATTACCGCTTATGCTCATCTTGGTGATATTCAGGTTCAGGAAGGTCAGGCCATTTCTCGTGGCGGCGTTATCGGATTGATGGGACAATCAGGAAAAGTGACCCGTCCGCAACTGCACTTTCAGATAAGGCAATCAAGAAAGCCTGTTGATCCGATCCCTTATTTAACCTCATGATTGAGGCATTAGGGTTTCATATTAAGTGAGATGAACCTTAACGCCAGACGCCCCAGCCTGATCAATGATAAATTGCCACGCAACCCTGCCTGATCGGCTTCCTCTTGTGACTGACCATTCCAAAGCATCACGTTGAAGGGCAGAGCGGGCATCGCTAGAAACCGCAAGACCAATTGCATCAGCGTATGCACAAATCATTGCAAGATAGGTTTCTTGATCAATGCTATGAAAACCAAGCCATAATCCAAAGCGATCTGATAGTGACACTTTTTCTTCAACAGCTTCAGAAGGGTTTATAGCGGTTGAGCGTTCATTATCAATCATATCCCTCGACATGAGGTGGCGACGATTTGAAGTCGCATAGAAAATCACCCCATTGGGTTTGCCCTCAATTCCGCCTTCAAGAACGGCCTTAAGCGATTTATATGAGGTCTCAGCGCCCTCAAAGGCAAGATCATCACAAAATACAATAAAGCGGCGGTCGCTTTGTGTTGACAGACAAGACAACAGCCTAGGCAAACTCTCTAGGTCTTCACGATGAATTTCTACCAACGTCAAAAATGAGGATGCCGCAATATCAGCATGAACAGCTTTCACCAATGATGATTTGCCAGTGCCACGCGCACCCCATAATAAGGCGTTATTGGCTGGCAAGCCTTGGGCAAATCGGCTGGTATTGGCATATAGCGCGTCAGTTTGATAATCAATTCCCTTTAGCAAATGCAACGGGATATGATTGACATGGGGGACAGCTTGAAAACGGTCGGGGTTGGTGTTCCAAACAAAGGCTTGGTGGTCACGATCTATTGTTGGCGCATCAGAAGCTGCCGATAACCGTTCAAGCGCATCGGCAATGCGGCGGACTTCTTTAAGGATATTATTTTGTTCCGATGACATGATCATATATCTATCGCTTTGCTAGCATTCTGGTCAATGCTTATTCCTTTTGATAAGCGACAAAAAAAACATGGATTTACGTTTGTTTTCTTACCTTCGGCATTGTATGTTGTTGGCCACATTCAGCTATTCATAAAGTGGAGCTTTATTCATGATCATTTCCCCAGCTTATGCGCAGGATGCCGCCGCTGCAGGTGGAATTTTTAGCGCCTTATTACCATTCCTGCTTATTTTTGTTGTTTTCTATTTTTTATTAATTAGACCACAGCAAAAACGTGCGAAAGAGCATCAGGCTTTGGTCAACAGCCTGAAAAAGGGTGATATCGTCATCACCTCTGGCGGCATTAAAGGCAAGGTTGTTAAATCTGTCGATGGCAATGAAACCGTTGATGTGGAAATTGCCAAAGATGTTACCGTAGCTGTTCTGCGTCATTTTATTACCGAATGCCGTGATAAAGACGGTCAAATCAAATCTCGCAGCCCACAACAACAGGCTCAGCAATCGCAATCCGCTAAGGCGAAAAAATAAATTAGCCTCTGATCGGATAATTTCTATGATACGCATTCCTTCATGGCATTATGGCCTTAGCATTTTGATGGTGGCTACCCTTGGGTTCCTTGCCATTGGCAATTTGTTGCCGCGTCAGAGTGATAGCAATTTTGGCATTAACCTGGGGCTTGATCTTCAGGGGGGGTCTTATCTCTTACTCGAAGTTGATATGGACGCTGTCATTGAGGAACGCGTTTCCAGTCTGGCAGAAACCATTCGCATGGAAATGCGTGATAAGCGCATTGGAATAAGCGATCTTGCGTCGGATGCTAATCAAGTCCGTTTTGAATTGCGCGAGTCGATCCATTTTGTTGAGGCCAGAGAAATTCTCAACGGGCTAATCTCTGCTGATATGGTGATCACGCCAACAGATAATCGTTTTGTGATTGGTTTTGATGACGCTGGGCGAGAAAGACTCACTACCTTAACTGTGGGTCAGGCTATTGAAATTGTCCGAGCCAGAGTTGATGAAACTGGGACTAAAGAGCCGATTATCCAACGCCAAGGAAACAATCGTATTTTACTTCAATTGCCTGGGATTGATGATCCTGATCAAGTCAAATTGTTGCTTGGGCGTACGGCTAAATTAGGATTTCAATTGGTTGATATCTCAGCTTCTGCGGTTGATGTAAGGGCATCTGGTCGCGTACCTCCGGGGACAGAATTGTTACCATCCCGCGATGATCCCGAAGTGTTTTATTTGTTGAACAAACGGGTCATGGTTAGTGGTGAAATGCTTGAAGATGCTCGGCCAGGGTTTGATGGAAACACCAATGAACCTGTTGTATCATTCACGTTAAATGCTTCAGGGGCTGAGCGTTTTGGTAGAGTTACTGGTCAGAATATAAACCGCCAATTTGCTATTGTTTTAGATGATGAGGTGATATCTGCACCGGTTATCCGCGCTCAAATTTTCGCTAACGGGCAAATATCAGGTGACTTTACCGTTGAAGAAACCAATGACCTATCATTATTGTTGCGATCAGGGGCGTTGCCGGCACCACTTGAAGTCGTTGAAGAGCGATCCATTGGCCCCGGCCTTGGCAGCGATTCGATCAAGGCGGGTGAGATTGCGGCTATCATAGGATTGATAGGGGTCGCTATCTTTATGATTATCAATTATGGCGTGATTGGCGTTATTGCGGTGGTTGCGATTATTGCTAATATGCTATTGCTGTTTGGTCAATTATCTATCCTTGGGGCAACTTTGACCCTGCCAGGTATTGCCGGAATTGTTTTGACTATTGGTATGGCAGTGGATGCCAATATCATTATCTTTGAGCGCATAAAAGAAGAATTAGCCGCTGGGCGCAAAATAGCCACGGCGTTTAAGACAGGCTTTAATCAAGCCACTGGAACAATTATTGATGCTAACCTGACAACATTAGCGGCGGCGCTTTGTCTTTTCCTCATTGGATCTGGCCCAATTAAGGGGTTTTCCGTGACCATTTCCGTTGGCGTGATCTCATCCATGTTTTCCGCCATTCTCATCACCCGGATTCTGTTGGCTTTGTGGATTAATATCATAAAGCCGCGCCGCTTATTTCATATGGAGGTCTGATTATGCCTATGTTGCGTCTACTTCCAACAGATAAAACCATTCCATTTCTGAAACTGAAATTTCTTACTGGTTTATTATCAGTTATTCTGGTTGCAGGTTCTGTGTTGCTATGGCTAACAGCTGGCCTTAATACCGGCATTGATTTTCGTGGCGGTTTTGTGCTTGAGGCAAAATCATTGTCTGGTCCTGCAGATATTGAGGGCTTGAGAAAGCAACTGGGGGATTTGAACCTTGGTGATATTAGCTTGCAAGAGTTTGGCAGCGAACGTGAAGTTTTAATCCGTATCCAATCCCAAGATGACGAAAACCAAAATGGCATCACTGACATAAATAAAGAAGCGATCAAACAGGTTCAACAGACGATAAGCGATGCCTATGAAGTTAGGCGCACAGAATATGTTGGCGCGGTGGTTGGCTCGGAATTACAACAAAAGGCTCTTTATGCGATTATTGCCGCATTAGGGTCTATCATGGTTTATATTTGGTTTCGCTTTGAATGGCCATTTGCCATATCAGCTATTCTTGCTTTAGCTCATGATGTGATCACAACAGTTGGTTTATTTGCCCTGACAGGGATTGAGTTTAATCTGGCCACAGTTGCGGCTTTGCTGACCATTGCTGGATATTCCATTAACGATACAGTGGTTATTTTCGATCGTATTCGTGACAATTTGAGAAAATATAAATCATGGTCCAACACGGACATTATCAATTTCTCATTAAGCCAAACTTTGTCGCGAACCTTGATGACATCCATAACAACCCTGATTGCTTTGCTAGCTATTTATATCTTTGGCGGTGCTGTGTTAAGTGGCTTTGCCTTTGCTATGATTTGGGGCGTTATTATCGGAACATATTCATCTATTTATGTGGCATCAGCGATATTGTCACGCTTTGATCTTCGGCCTAGTGATGATGATGAAATGCTTCCGGAACATGAACGGAATGGCTGAGCTACATCACACAGATACCCCAATAATCACTGATTATGACCAGCAGGGATTTGTTGTTGATCATGTTCGTTTTAACGGGGCGATTGCTATTTTAGGGGTTGAGCAGTTTGGCTATGCTATCACTAGTGTTAATACCAACACCGAATTGTCCACCGATGATTTAAATATGTTTTCTAATCTTGCCGAAGACCCTCATTTGCTGGTGATCGGGATAGGCGAAACTATGACGCATCCATATTATGATTTTCGCCAAAAGCTGATGAATATAGGCCTTAAGGGTGAGATTTTGCCAACTAGTGCTGCGTGTCGAACATGGAATCTGCTTCTTTCTGAGGGGCGTAAAGTGGCGTTATTAGCTGTGCCAGCCTCAAGATCCTCAGGCACCAAAAGGTAAGGGGCTGATGGCAGAAAACGGTGTTCTTGGATTACGACATGAGTTTCCGGCCTTAGCCTTAGTCACCGGTTTTATTAACCACAAAACCCGTTTTGTCTTTGCTGATCTTTTGCTGTTATGGATTGAAGGTCGCCGAGCCACAAATGCGAATGAGGGGATAATCGCCGCAGTCAGATTGGCGTGGTGGAGAGACGCTATTAAGGATCAAAAAACCCATGGGGTGCCTTTAGCTGAACGGCTAATTGCTCATCAAAATGAAAGAAATTTAGATCTCAATGCCGTGATTGCTGGGTTAGATCAAATGATTACTGATCTTGCCAGTGGTGGTGAAAAGCATCTGGTCTTAACCCTATGGCATAAGATCATAGGGGGGCTGTTGGCAGAAACGCTTAACGCTAAGCCCGATGCGGATATCACAGCAGAGATTCTCATCGGTTTTGATCATGCAGATCATCCC
>JAQCJL010000118.1 GCA_027593125.1 Pseudomonadota bacterium
GTTAACAACCCTGCCCAACTGGCAAAAGTGCTGAATGTCTATGCTGGTATCGCTGATTCCACTGGGGCAAGCATGGCGGATATTATTGTTTTAGGCGGTGCCGCAGGTATCGAAAAAGCATCTAAGGCCAACGTACCAGTAACAACCGGACGCGGTGATGCTACCCAAGACCATACGGATCTGGATTCTTTCGCTGTGCTTGAGCCTAGAGCCGATGGGTTCCGCAACTATCTTGAAAAAGAGTTTGCAGTTAGCCCAGAAGAACTGATGCTTGATAAAGCCCAGCTTTTGGGTTTAACCCCGGCAGAAATGACCGTACTTGTAGGCGGTATGCGTTCCCTTGGGATCAGCGCCACTGGCGATGGGGTCTGGGGTGATGGCAATAGCCTTGATAACAGCTGGTTCAAAACTCTCTTGGATATGAGTGTGGCTTGGAAATCCACAGGCTCGAACAGCTATCAGGCTGAAGATCGGGCAACAGGTAAGCCTGTCCGCAAAGCTAGCCGGATTGATCTGGTCTTTGGCAGCAATTCAGAACTTCGTGCCATTGCCGAAGTCTATGCCCAAGACGATAATCATGACAAGTTTATCAGCGACTTTATCGCAGCTTGGAATAAGGTAATGAATGCGGATCGTTTTGATCTGATGTAAATGATCTTAGATATCACATTATTGTGGCGCATCTTTCGGGATGCGCCATTTTTTATAGGTCACTCTGAAACGAGAAGACGCTTAAAAAGCTTCGTCGCTAAATACACCCCAAAGATAGCGTTTTTGAATCCAACCGCGTTGGCGGCCAGATTCAATCCGGCACCAGTCCGCATCACAGACAAGCAACTCAATCACCGCCCCTTTTTCAGCCAAAGCCACCACCGGTGAAGACGCTGCCGCATTTTCCATAACATTGACGCCACTGGCGGTTACCATGGCCATGCGTTTTAAGGACAAGGTTGAGGAATGCATCCAGCCCTTCGTGCCATCTAAATCCACCACTTCCCGCCAGACATCAAACTCACGTACCACTTTAAGCGGCATGCCCTCGCGCTGATAAACATAGGTGATGGGGTATTTTATGCCGGGGCCAGTTCGCATATGCACTTTATCGGATTTGAGGGTCATAAACCGCGGCAAGGGTTGGCCTGTTCCTTGTATAGTGATGCGTGCCTCTTGGGCATGAGCGGAATAAGAGGTCAGAGCTATGCCGCTAATCCCCATGAATAGCCCAATCCAGAGGCTAATCAATATCCGTATTCCTAGTTTCACGACGCAATCCCTATCTTAAGGTTTCTTTCTACATATTGTGATAAGCGGAACAACGGATATGATCAAGCTGAAAGCATATATTTAGAAAGCGAGATGTTATGAGGCTTTGCCTCTACCTTTTACAATGCTATTGTATTGGAAATGGGGTTGCTAGAGGGATAGGCAGTAATGGCACGTCAGGATCAAATGGTAATTTTAACACGCAAATTGCCGGACAATGTCGAAACGCGGATGCGTGAGCTGTTTAATGCTGAGCTCAATCAGTCAGATGTTCCACTTGATCAGGCGCAATTGATTGATGCAATGCAACGGGCCCATGTTTTGGTTCCTACCGTTACTGATCGGATTGATGCTGATGTCATCGCAGCAGCTGGCCCACAGTTGAAATTGATCGCTTCCTTTGGCACTGGGGTTGATCATATTGATCTTAAAGCGGCACGAAGGGCTGGCATTATCGTTACCAATACCCCTGGCGTTCTGACGGAAGACACCGCAGATGTGGTAATGTCGCTGATCCTTTCTGTTCCTAGGCGCTTGGCTGAAGGTGATGCCTTGCTGCGAAGCGGTGAATGGAATGGCTGGGCACCTACAGGCATGCTTGGGCATCGAATTAATGGTAAACGTCTTGGTATTATTGGTCTTGGCCGAATTGGTCAGGCTGTTGCCCGCCGTGCCCGCGGTTTTGGCATGTCCATTCATTATCATAACCGTCATGCGGTTCACCCGGAGATTGAACAAGAATTAGAGGCAACATACTGGAAAGATTTGGATCAGATGTTGTCGCGGATGGATATTATTTCCATCAATTGCCCCTATACGTCGGCAACCCATCACTTGTTGTCGCGCGATCGGTTAAAAAAAATGCCTAGCCATGCGTATTTGGTCAATGCGGCGCGTGGCGGCATTGTTGATGAAGAAGCCCTAACCGATTTATTAGCAAATAATCAGATCGCTGGTGCGGGGCTGGATGTTTATGAAAAAGAACCTGTTGTCACTGAAAAATTACTAACCATGCGCAATGTGGTGTTATTGCCGCATATTGGTTCCGCGACGATAGAAGGTCGATTAAGCATGGGTGATAAGGTAATTATCAATATCAAGACATTCCTTGATGGGCATTCCCCACCCGACCGGGTGATTGACGGGATGATCTAACCCCCACAGATGGGACAGTCCGGCCTTTTTTTTACATTAATGGTCTGCATGAAGTGATCTTTTCCCTCATACAGCATAAGCTTTCCGCATAAATCAGATCCAAAGGGTTGATCAGGCATCAGGCATTGTCGGATGACTTCCATAGCCATCAGGCTTCCTATGACCCCAGTGACAGGGCCAAGAATGCCAACCTCTGAGCATCGCGGCAACTGGCTTGCGGAGCTGATATCTGGAAAGATACAGGTAAAACAAGGCGAAGTCTCATCTAGCCCTGATCGGAAGCTAGATAATTGACCTTCCATCCTGCTTGCGCCGCCAAAGACCATGGTGGCCTTATTCTGATGACAAAAGCGATTAATCATAAGCCGCGTTTCCACACGATCAGTGGCATCAGCAACAATCAGCCCTGAGGATATGATTTGATCAGCCAATTTATCATCAAGCCAATCGTCACATGCCGTAATTTCAATAGATGGGTTGATCCGGCGGGCAAAGGCCGCGGCGGTACTGGCTTTGGGTTTGCCCAGATCATCCGTAGCAAAACACACCTGACGGTTAAGGTTTGTCATTTCTACCTGATCCCCATCAATGATGGTAATATGCCCTACCCCAGCAGCGGCAAGATAAAGCAAGAGCGGCGCCCCTAATCCCCCAGCACCGACCACAAGAACAGCGCTGTCTGCCAATTTTTCCTGATGCTCTTCGCTAACGCCGCTAAGAATTAACTGACGAGCATATCGGGCTAAATCATCATCATGGAGGGCCATGGCTTATCCCTTACCTGTTCCGGTTGAGCCAAAGCCACCAGCCCCGCGGTTGGTATCATCCAGCGTATCTGCCAGTTCTATCACCGCTTGCACCACAGGGGCGATCACCAGCTGCGCAATGCGCATGCCGCGTTGAATGATAACAGGTTCATTCCCTAGATGGATAAGCAAGACCATGACTTCGCCGCGATAATCCGCATCAATAGTCCCAGGGGCATTGGCAATGGTGATACCGTGATGCCGTGCCAGGCCCGAACGAGGGCGCACTTGGCCCTCATATCCTTCTGGTATCGCCATCGTAAGGCCAGTGGCTATGGCTAGCCGCTCACCCGGTGCGATAGTGATATCTGCATCAATAGCTGCTAGCAAATCCATTCCTGCGGCTGACGTGGTTTGATATTCAGGCAAGGCGAGCCCATGGTAATGTGCCAGTGGCTTAATTTGTAAAATAGGGGCCTTGAATGTCATCGGTTAAACTCCGTGGCGATACGGTCTATCAAATGATTGGCGATCTCTTGCTTGCTGACTTCGGGCCAAGCTTCGTTACCCATTGCCGTGATCAGATGCACCAAATTGTAGTCACTACCAAAGACAGGTGCATCCGCTTGCCCAACATCATTTGCTAACATCCAGTCTGCCCCCTTTCGTAACCGTTTTGCCATAGCATAATCGACAACATTTTCGGTTTCTGCGGCAAAACCGATGACGAGTCGTGGTCGCACTTGGTGGTGACTGATGGTGGCAAGAATATCAGGGTTTTGGCGCAAGGCTAATGTTGGTGCTTCACCATCATCAGATTTTTTAATTTTTTGAGCGCTTTCATTAGCAACAGAAAAATCCCCCACCGCCGCCGCACAAATGGCGATATCTGAGGGTAAAGCCGCAAGCGCGGCGGTTTCCATCTCGCGCGCGGTTTTCACAGACACTAGCGCAACCCCGCCGGGTGGCGGCTCATCCACAGGGCCAGAAATTAAGGTAACGATAGCTCCTTCCTTTGCCAAGGCAGCGGCAATCGCGTGTCCTTGTTTACCTGAGGACCGGTTAGCAATATACCGCACAGCATCGATAGGCTCATGGGTGGGGCCAGAGGTCACTACGGCTTTTAAACCGTTAAGCCGACCGTTGCCAGGAAGCAGGGCTTCAGTAGCCGTGATGATATCTTTGGGTTCTGCTAATCGTCCTGCCCCGTCCTCACCGCACGCCATATCACCGCTATCAGGCCCAACAAAGCGAACACCGCGCTGTTGTAGTAGCTTTTTGTTGGTCTGAGTGGCAGGATTTGCCCACATGAAAGGGTTCATGGCAGGGGCAATCAGGACGGGCGCGCCTGTCGCCAGCAAAACAGTGCTAGCCAGGTCATCCGCCAGGCCATAGGCCATTTTCGCCATAAGATTTGCCGTAGAAGGGGCAACAACCACAACATCTGCCTCACGGGCAAGCCGGATATGCCCCATTTCCGCTTCATCTGTTAATGAAAACAAATCATGATAGGTTGTGTTTCCACTTAAGGCAGAAACGGAAAGAGGCGTAATAAATTGCTGGGCTGAGGCTGTCATCACTACCCGAACATGCCAATGACGATCACGCATCCGCCGGATTAACTCCAGTGCTTTATAAGCTGCTATTCCCCCACTGATAATCAGTAGGATGGTAGGCTCAAGAGGAAGCTTTGATATCGCTCTGGCATCGGTTGTCCCTATTTGAGGCGTGTCTTGTTGAGGCGTGTTTGGGGCCTCGAAGGAAAGCGTCTCTGGATCAACCATAATACCGCGCGCTTTCAGCGCTTGCCAAACCCTCACCCTGGCATATTCAGGAAACTGTCCACGAGCACGATAATTGCTGACAGCGCTGGGGCCAACACCAAGCAAGGCCTGAACCTGTGTTGGCCCGCCCAAAGCGTCAATAATGGCGTCAATGCCCATATTATTATAAACCTCTTTAACAGTTCACAGTTTGTGAAAAAATAATATCACATACTTCACAATATGTAAAATTAAGCAGAAAGATATTCTTCTTTTCCGAGATCCCTGACCATTTCAACCATCATGTCATCAGAAAAATGGTCTATTTCTAAAAAAATAGGGAAAAAAGGTAGG
>JAQCJL010000119.1 GCA_027593125.1 Pseudomonadota bacterium
AACTGGCTTGATCGGCTTTGGCCTCGGCCTGTTATTTCTACGCGTGAACCTGGCGGAACAATTGGCGCAGAAGAAATCCGTCAGTTGCTTGTTACAGGTGATCGTGATCGCTGGGATGCCGTGACAGAGGCCTTGCTCATGACCGCTTCAAGGCGGGATAATGTCACACGCTTAATAAAACCTGCGTTGGAGAGGGGTGAGGCTATTGTCTCTGACCGGTTTTATGATAGCACCACGGTTTATCAAGGTATCGTTGGTGGTGTTGAGGCGGAACTAATTGCCACGCTGAACACACGTTGTCTTGATGATGTCGTGCCTGATGTCACCATTTTGCTTGATCTTGACCCCGTTATTGGACTGAAACGTGTTGTTGGCCGCAATAGCAATAATGAAACCCGTTTTGAAAGCAAAGGTGATGTGTTTCATCAAAAGGTCCGCGAAGGCTATTTGAAATTGGCCAAAGATAATCCGGAACGCTTTATCGTCATAAACGCTGATCAAAATGAAAATAGGGTGCATCAGGATATTATTTCTGCGCTTGAGCCGCGATTACGAGCCTTGATCTGATTATGACAGGATCGGCAACGGATCAACATGATGACCTCTATCCGTTTGATCGCTTTGGTCTAAAAGGGCATTCAGGCATCATAGATCATATTCTTTTGCCCACTAACCGTTCTCATCCTTCTTGGATCTTGGCAGGGCCGGAGGGTATAGGAAAAGCAACAGCGGCTCTTCATTTAGCAGCACGTTTGCTTTCGCACCAGTCTGATCCGTTATTTGATGATGATGCAGGGGCAACCATAGGCCCATCAAAGGAACAAGTGAGACGATTAATTCGGGCAGGCTCGCATCCTGATCTAAAGATTATCAGACATGGTGAAGACGCTGGGCGGAAAACCATTAGCATCGATCAAATTCGTGAGATGACTAGTTTTCTTTCAATGACCCCATCGATGGGGGATTGGCGAGTTGTTATTATTGATGCGCTGGACAATATTGGGGTTAATGGTGCAAATGCCATGCTAAAAACGTTGGAAGAACCCCCTAAAAACAGCATGATTGTTATCATTAGCCATGCGCCGGGTTCTATTTTACCAACCATACGATCACGATCTCGCTTAATCCGTTTTGATCTTCTTCATGATCAAGATAGCCGAGAGGTAATAAGCCAACTTTACCCTGATATAGATCCAGAATGGATGGACATCATGGTGCATATTGCCGATGGTGCCCCTGGCAGAGCGTGCATGGCGGCGGAAACTGGCAGTATTGAGCTTTACGCCGAAACCCTGAACGCTCTGACATTGCCTTCGTGCGATAAAGTGTTGGCAGAACGGCTAGCAGGGCAGTGGGGTGCAGCAGGCATTCGGAACCGAGATCGTCGGCATATGACAATGTTGATGTTTGAAAGGATAATACGTCTTGCTGCAAACCAAGCAAGCGGGAGCCATTCCCCTTCTTCGCTGGCATTAGAACAATCGGCTATTAATCATTTAGCGGCTCGGCATAGTGCCAATCACCTTGCCCAGTGGCATCAGGATTTTTTAAGAGATTGGCGCCGGACGGAATCCTTGAACTTAGCAATGGCACCATTGGTTTTGCGTTTGTTGGTGCAATTATCCCAAGGTTAAGCGTTTGTCACCTGAGGTGAGGACTTGCGAAGCCGCACGCCAAAAGGTACAACACATTTGAGTTTTTCAAATTATCAGGCGGGATCATGCCAACTTATTATCTTACGACCCCTATTTATTATGTGAATGATAAGCCGCATATTGGTCATGCCTATACGACTTTGTCATGTGATGTGTTGGCGCGTTTCAAAAGACTTGATGGATTTGAGGTTAAGTTTCTCACTGGCACCGATGAGCATGGTCAAAAGGTTGAAAAATCAGCCGCAGATCGTGGCATGGATCCACAATTATTCACTGATGAGGTCAGCCAGAATTTCCGGGACTTAACGGCACAGCTTAACTTTACTAATGATGATTTTATCCGCACCACGGAAAGCCGGCACAAATCCACCTGCCAAAAGATTTGGCGCCAGATGGTTGATGCAGGTGATATCTATCTTGATAGCTATAAAGGTTGGTATGCCGTCAGGGACGAAGCATATTACGCGGAAAGTGAGATCGTTGATGGCAAAGCCCCCACTGGTGCGCCTGTGGAATGGGTGGAGGAGCCGTCATATTTCTTTCGGTTATCAGCGTTTCAGGACAGGTTGCTGGACTTATATGAAAGTAATCCTGATTTTGTTGGACCAAAATCACGCCTTAATGAGGTCAAAAACTTTGTCAAAGGCGGATTGCGGGATTTATCTGTCAGCCGTACCAGCTTTTCTTGGGGTATTCCTGTGCCAGATGACGAAAAGCATATTATGTATGTCTGGCTTGATGCCTTAACAAATTACATTACTGCCGTCGGCTATGGCGAAGATCAACATGACGAGTATGCGAAATTCTGGCCTGCCGACCTGCATATGGTGGGTAAGGATATTTTGCGGTTCCATGCGGTGTATTGGCCAGCGTTTTTGATGGCGGTTGGCGCGCCTTTACCTCGCCGAGTTTTTGCCCATGGTTGGTGGACAAATGAAGGACAAAAAATATCAAAATCTTTAGGTAATGTGATTGATCCTGTTTCCTTGGCCGAAACCTATGGGCTTGATCAGATGCGATATTTTCTGATGCGTGAAGTTCCGTTTGGCAGTGATGGTGATTTTTCCCATGCCGCGATGACACACCGCATGAATGGGGATCTGGCCAATGATTTGGGAAATCTTTGTCAGCGTGTGTTGTCTATGGTGTTCAAAAATTGCGGTGAGGCGATTCCAGCAAAACCAGAACAACTGCAAGCTGCAGACAACACAATCCTTGCTAGTGCCTATGCTTTGCTTGAAAAAAACCGCACACAATATGATACCCAACAATTTCATGAAGCTTTGAAATCAATTTGGGATGTGATTGGTGATGCTAATCGCTATGTTGATGAAATGGCGCCATGGGCACTTCGCAAAACTGACCCAGATCGTATGGCTGATGTGTTATGGGTCCTGTGTGAAGTGGTCAGGGTGGTTGCCATCCTCATTCAACCTGTGATGCCACAAGCAGCGGCGCGATTATTAGATCAGATCGCTGTGCCTCCGTCGGAAAGAGCCTTTTCCTTGCTTCATGGCGGGGCTAGCATGGCTGGAGGACAGGGGATCAATAAGCCTGAACCCATTTTTCCACGATATGTTACCGAAGAACAGGACGCTTCATGAGTTTGCCTATGGTAAATGGCGTCATTGATAGCCACGCGCATATTGATTTTCCCAGCTTTGCTGATGATCGCCTTGATATTCTGGGACGTATGGAAACCGCAGGGGTTAGCGATGTGATCTGTATTGGCACTACGCTAATCCATGCTGATAGCCCTCGCCAAATGGCGGAAATGGCTGATAATGTTTGGTTTACCGTTGGTGTCCATCCCAATCATGCCGATGAAGAACCGCGTTTTGATGATGCTGTGGCTATGCGTGAACTCGCGGATCATCCTAAATGTGTTGCAATTGGTGAGGCAGGGTTAGATTATTTTCACAAAAAAGCTGATCCGTTGCGCCAACGCCGAAGTTTCGAAGTTCAGCTAGAAGTTGCATCTGAATTAGGTCTACCAATTGTTATTCATTCGCGTAATGCAGATGAAGATATGATAGCCATGCTTGAAAATGCCTCTAACAAAATGCCTATTACTGGGGTTATGCATTGCTTTAGCAGCGGCGCTAAACTTGCTGAAAAAGCACTAGAAATTGGATTTTATATTTCTTTATCAGGAATTTTGACCTTTAAGACTTCAGATTGGCTGCGAGATATTGTTAAGGAGATCCCACTAGACCGGTTATTGGTGGAGACTGATGCCCCTTATCTTAGCCCAGAGCCTGTGCGCAAGATCAAACGGAATGAGCCGTCCTTTGTGGTGCATACGCTTTCCTGTCTTGCTGAGGTAAAAGGGATACCTCTGCAAGACCTCGCTGATCTAACAAGTGCTAACACAAGGCGGTTGTTTCATCGCATGGGGGCAGGGGCTTGAAAGTTACTATGCTAGGATGTGGCACGTCAGTTGGGGTGCCAACGGTTGGGCCTGCTGGATGGGGGGCTTGTAACCCAGATGAGCCAAAAAATAACCGTCAGCGATGTGCTGTCTTGGTAGAAAAAGATGATTTTGTGCTTTTGGTTGATGCGGGGCCAGATATCCGTCATCAGTTGCTTTCCCATAATGTTAAGAAAATTGATGCAGTATTGATCACCCATACCCATTCGGATCATGTGGCAGGGCTTGATGATTTGCGCCCTTATTATTTTACTAAGCGCGAGAAAATTCCACTTTATGGAACCGCTCATGATCTAGATAACTTGCATGACCGTTTTGATTATCTGTTTGTCAAAAGCAGCGATTCCCCCACGTATTTCCAACCCGTTCTGGAAAGCCATGTGATATCTGCGGATAGCTGCTTTACCCTTGGCGGTATCCATATCCGCACCTTATTGCAATTTCATGGCCGCGTAACCAGCCTAGGTTTCGTGTTTGATGGACGTTTTGGTTATTCTACTGATGTGGTGGATATGCCTGAAGAAGCCTTTGCTCATCTTACCGGTCTTGATTTTTGGATTGTTGAAATGCTCCGTGATGAACCCCATCAAGCGCACGCGCATTTTGATCTGACAATGGATTGGATCAAAAGATGCCAGCCCAAACGTGCCGCTTTAACTCATCTTGGCCTTGAAAGTGATTACCAAACCTTGCTTGCAAAATGCCCAGATGGGGTTGAGCCAGGCTATGACGGTTTATCCATAACACTTTAGACATTTCGCTTCAGGGATGAGGCTTTTGCATCATTTTTTCTTGCCACATAGCTCGTTATGCTATGCCCATGAAAGACCAAAATCTAAACCTATTCTATTGGCGCAGTGGGTTCTCTTTAATTGAGTTGCTTGTTGTTGTTGCCATTATTGGTATTCTGGCCAGTGTTGGTGCTGTTGGATATCAACGCTATTTGGCAAGCACGCGCATTGATGTGGCTGTGACTAATTTCACAGAAATA
>JAQCJL010000120.1 GCA_027593125.1 Pseudomonadota bacterium
AAGTGGCCAGTAGTTTAATTAACGCCAATTCATGATCGTCAGTAAGACAGGATAAATTAGCTTCAATATCTGAAACAAGTTTGGCCTCGTCTTGTCGCAACACCGAACATGCTCTTGCATGCGCATATTGCACATAAAAAACAGGATTATCCCGAGTTTGCTTTGTCACCTCAGCATAATCAAAATCCATAGTTTGATCCGCACGGCGAGTAAGCATGATAAAACGCAGAATATCACGGCCAACAGCATCCAAGACATCTGATAACGTTACGAAAGTTCCTGCCCGTTTAGACATTTTGACCTGCTGGCCGTTATCCATCAGCTTAACCAGTTGAACAAGCTGAACATTCAAACTTTCTTTGTTACCGGTAAAAGCCGCAACTGCAGATTTCATTCGTTTGACATAACCGCCATGATCCGCACCCCAAATATCCACTAGTGTTTTGGATCCTCGGTCAATTTTATCCAAATGATAGGCAATGTCAGAGGCGAAATATGTCCAAGTGCCATCAGATTTCATCACCGCCCGATCAACATCATCACCAAAATCAGTCGATCGGAACAACATCTGTTCACGAGGTTCCCAGTCTTCGGCATTTCCAGCCTTTGGCTTTTCCAAAACCCCTTGATAAATCAGGTGTTTGTCTTGCAGTTTTTGGATGGTGGCATCAACTGTTCCGCTATCCACCAAGGCGCGTTCTGATGAAAACCGATCCATATGGATATTCAAACGCTCTAGGTCGGTTTTTATAGAGACCATCATGTCTTTGATTGCAAAATCACGAACCAGAGGAAGCCAAGCGCTTTCATCCATCTTGAGCAATTCATCGCCATGAAGATCAGCAATTTTCTGACCTGTTTCAATCAGATACTCACCGGGGTATTGTCCCTCACCCACCATAGCCTCTTTATCACCAAGTGCTTGACGGTATCGGGTGAACACAGATCGCGCTAAAACATCAACCTGTGCGCCGGCATCGTTAATATAATATTCTCTGGTAACCAGATAACCTGATTTTTCCAATAGATTAGCAAGACTATCACCAACAATAGCCCCGCGAGCATGGGCAGCATGAAGCGGCCCTGTGGGATTAGCAGACACATATTCCACATTGATGGTCTCACCCTGCCCTAGGGTGCTATTACCCCAATCTGAACCCATTGTCAGAATATCTGAAATACGATCCTGCCACATCTTAGTAGCTAAGGTCATATTGATAAACCCAGGGCCAGCAATAGAAACAGTTTCTATGCCATCCAAAGCTTGAATATGCGGCCCGAATAATGCTGCTAAATCACGCGGCGACATGCCTGCCGATTTTGCCATTACCATGGCAACATTGGTTGACAAATCTCCATGGCTTGGGTCGCGCGGCGGCTCACATTGGGCGATAATAGGATCACCAGAAAGGGTTATTTGACCATTTGCGATCAATTGATCAGCAATATTGGTAATGCGTTCACTAAAATGGGAAAAAATATTCATCCGGTGTTCTTATCTCAAAATTGGGCCGGGCGCGAAAAGACGTTTATGTTCCATCACGGCGAAACGGTCAGTCATGCTGGCAATATAATCGGCGATTTGCCTTGCTTTTGCGTGGATATCTATATCATCAAGATGGTTCTGGTCAAGATATTGCCATTCATTTGGCAGGGTATTGGTTTCGTCCATGAATAAGACAAACATTTCTTTGATTAGACGTTTGGCTTTACTGGTCATGCGATTAACCTGATAGTGCCTCCAAACATGGGCGAAAAGAAAATCTTTTAAGGTTGCTAAATCCTTTGTCATGGTCTCTGAAAACGCTGCCATAGGCTTTGCCGCATCCCGAATATCATCTGCATTTTTTGGGGCCGCATCAGCAAGCTGATGTTCAGTTTGTTTGATTAAGTCTATCACCGCTAATTTAATCAAATTACGTGTCAATTCATGCACCAAGCGTGAGGTTTTCAATGCACCATGATCTTTTTTCATGCGATGCAAAATTGGACCAGCTAGCGGCAAATCAAGCATTTTGTCCGGGTCTAGTAACCCTGCTCTAATCCCATCATCACAATCATGGGCAAGATAAGCGATATCATCAGCAAGATTAGCGATCTGTGCTTCTAGTGAGGCATAACTATCCAACCGCAACTTCATATCTTGATCCAAAGCGGCAATAGTCGGACGAATAGTGGTATTGGCCAAAGGGCCGTTATGCTTAATCACCCCTTCTAGGGTTTCCCATGTCAGATTAAGGCCATCATACGCTGCGTAACATTGCTCTAGCTTTGTCAGAACCCTTGCAGTCTGTTCATTATGATCAAAACCGCCATATTTCTCCATCAACTGATCAAGAGCGGTTTCTCCAGCGTGGCCAAATGGCGTGTGGCCTAAATCATGAGCTAACGCGACTGCTTCTGCCAAATCTTCATCAAGGCGAAGATGCCTTGAAATTGTGCGAGCAATTTGTGAAACCTCAAGGGAATGGGTTAAGCGCGTCCGGAAATAATCACCCTCATGATAAATAAACACTTGGGTTTTATATTTCATTTTACGAAAAGCGGCAGAATGGATAATCCGGTCACGATCACGTTGGAAATGTGAACGCATGTCCTCATGCTCGGATTGATGAGAAAATTGTCGCCCTCGGCTTTGTTCAGCCTGCGAGGCATAAGGAGCAAGATGACGCATCGTGAAACAGACCGCCTTTTAAATTTATATCTTATTTCAATGCTGAATGCATATATATCATAGCGCGGTTAAGGTATCGACGCAATGCTGCAAAACCCTAATAACGTGGGTTCATCCTATGGGTTATTCAAGGCAGATCTCGGTAATGCCCTTGATGGTAATCCATAAGGGCATTATATTAAAGATGAAGGATGCTTGAGATGAATGATCACAGCCAAAAAATGATACCATTTACCATCACAGATCGTGCGGTTGAACAGATCGCAAAAATTATCAGCAATGAAAGCAAACCAGATCAAGACACCCCTGTCTTTAGACTGGCTGTGCTCGGTGGGGGATGTTCTGGTTTTCAATATCAATTTTGCATTGATCAAAAACAAAATGATGATGATGTGATTTTGCGCCATCACACCTCATCCGGCATTGAGGTTATTACCGCCATAGACACTATGTCGTTAGAGTTTGTGACAGGAGGTCAGCTAGACTTTCTGAATGAATTGGCAGGTCAGTATTTTCAGGTCAACAACCCTAATGCTTCTGCTGGATGCGGATGTGGAACATCCTTTGCCATCTGATCGTTTAACCATCGCCACATGGAATGTGAACTCCATCAAGGTTCGAGCGGATGCTGTTCTGGCATGGCTTAAAGATACCAATTGCGACATTCTGCTAATGCAGGAAATCAAATGTGTGGATGAAAACTTTCCCGCTGATCGGTTTATAGAAGCTGGATATGAGGTTCATGTCCATGGGCAGAAAACCTATAATGGGGTCGCTATTGTTTCGCGTGTTCCCCTCACTTTACGGCTAAAAGGTTTACCTCAAGATGAAACAGACCTTGTGGATGAACAAGCACGCTATCTTGAGGTTGAACATGGTGATCTGATCATTGGCTGTTTATATTTACCGAATGGAAATCCTGTTCATGATGATGACGGCCTATCAGCAAAATTCCGCTATAAACTTAACTGGATGCAGCGCTTAGCGCGACATGCCAAAACCCTTGATCAACTTGGTCGGCCAGTAATTCTAGCAGGTGATTACAACATCATCCCTGCGGTAGAAGATTGCTATGATATCAACGCTTGGCAAGGAGATGCCCTTCACCACCCAGAAAGCCTTAAGGCTTGGCGTTCATTGGTTTATCAGGGCTTTACCGATGCGTTTCGCGCCCATCATCCTAGCCGAATAGCCTATAGTTTCTGGGATTATCAGGGCGGGGCATGGCAGAAAGATCATGGCATAAGAATTGATCATCTGTTAGCCAATGCAGAGGCAACAGACCGGCTGCTTGCAACAGATATTGATAAAAATCCAAGGGGCATGGAACGCGCTAGCGACCATACCCCTGTCTGGTGTCAGATTAATATCTCAAATACGGCAGATCAGATATCAGCGTAAATATGGGTTTCTGCCCCACCACCAGGGTGAGTCAAAGCCCCTTTTTCAGCTGAACCAACTGTCTGAGCATATTTCCACAAAGTGCCTGATTGATAATCTGTTTTTCTAGGCTGCCATTCTTTCCGGCGTGTGGCCAATTCCTCATCGCTCAAATCTACCTCAATGGTGCCGTCTTCTGCGTTAATGGTGATGATATCTCCATCTTTGAGCAGACCAATTGGCCCACCAACTGCGGCCTCAGGGCCAACATGACCAATGCAGAACCCGCGTGTTGCGCCAGAAAAACGACCATCAGTGATCAGGGCAACTTTATCACCCATGCCTTGTCCATAAATGGCAGCAGTTGTTGCTAACATCTCACGCATACCTGGACCACCTTTTGGACCTTCGTAGCGAATAACAAGGACCTCACCTTCTTTATAATCCCTGCGTTCAACCGCGGCAAAGGCGTCTTCTTCACAATCAAAACAGCGTGCTTTGCCTGTAAAGACAAGGTTTTTCATCCCTGCCACTTTGACAATCGCCCCTTCTGGGGCAAGATTTCCACGCAAGCCGACGACACCACCGGTTTTAGACAGAGGATTGCTAATCGGACGTATCACATCTTGATCTTCAGGAAAGCGAATATCAGCCAGATTTTCAGCCATGGTTTTGCCAGTAACAGTCAAACAATCCCCATGGATATAGCCGCCATCAAGTAGGACTTTTAACAAAATTGGTACGCCACCAATTTCATACATATCCTTAGCAACATATCTACCGCCTGGCTTCAGATCAGCAATATAGGGGGTGCGCTTGAAAATCTCAGCCACATCATGCAAATCAAATGATATGCCACATTCCGCCGCTAAGGCAGGAAGATGCAGGCCAGCATTGGTTGAACCACCAGAAGCGGCAACGATGGTTGCCGCATTCTCAAACGCTTTCCGCGTCAGAATATCTCTGGGCCGAATATTTTTGCGAATTAAATCCATGA
>JAQCJL010000121.1 GCA_027593125.1 Pseudomonadota bacterium
CCCGCCATTATTTTTGCGTCTTTATTTTTTAGTGACTTTGCGTTTCGCTAAACTGATAACCTGATGTTGCGATCTGGCGAACGAGATGAGGACGGGTAAGATCAGACAAAGCGCTGATTTGTTGACCTTCGCTAGTAAAATTATCTGCTGAGAGCCATGTCTCAAACGCTGCTTGGATCAATGGCCAATCTGTCTCTGTTGCAGCAAACCATGCGGTATCACGGTTGCGCCCTTTGCTGAGGGTAGCGGCACGAAACACCCCTTCAAATGAGAGACCAAAGCGTTCCGCCGCACGGCAGGATTTGTGATTTAACACATTACATTTCCATTCAAAGCGGCGATATCCTGCATCAAAAGCTGCTTTCATCATTAGATAGACCGCTTCCGTTGCCGCAGGGGTTTTTTGCATCACTGGGGCAAAATTAATATGTCCGACTTCAATGGAACGGCTATCCGGATTAATCCGCAGATAAGAAAGCACCCCCATGATCTTGCCTGTGACAGGGGCTTTAACCACATAGAATAACGGATCATCGTTAAGCCCTGTGCTTTCAATCCATTCGGCCATGGCTTTGACCTCATGAAAAGGGCCATATGGCAACCATATCCAATTTTGGTCATGCCCTTTTAGCACCTCTGTTAATGCCTCAGCATGATCAAGGGTCAGGCGTTCTAGCACGCACCACTTGCCATTTAAATGCCAGCGATGTGGCCGCTCTAACACTTTATGAGAAACAGAAACACCAACTGGATTGCCGTATTCGTCATTCTCAAAAAGCAGGGTCGTCATGATAAGGTCAAAACACGCACGGTGTTGGTTGTTCCAGCAACCCCAAATGGGGTGCCTGCCACCACCACAACAAGATCGCCTGATTTTGCATCTGTGTTGTCCAGCAATAATCGGCTGATTTCTGTTAACGCTTCATCAAAGCTTTCAAAATAAGGGGATAGAATGCTGTTGATCCCCCAAGTAAAACCTAACCTCTGACGAGACACTTGGCTTGGGGTAATCATGAAGATAGGCAAATTGGGGCGTTCACGCGATAATCGAACAACCGTTGCCCCTGTGGTTGAAAACCCAACGACACAGACCGCGCCAATAGCATCAGCCAGTTGCGTAGCCGAAGACGCTACGGCGTGATAGGTGGTATGCGCATCCACAGGTTTCATGGAAAGGGCGCTGGCATAGCCTTTTCTGGCCTCAGTCGTCTCAATAATGCGGCGCATCATCTTAACCGCCTCTGCGGGATAGTTCCCCGAAGCGGTTTCCGCTGATAGCATGACACAATCCACCCCATTTGCCACCGCAGTTGCCACATCCGAGGCTTCTGCCCGGGTAGGCGTATGGTGGGTAATCATAGATTCCAGCATCTGCGTTGCCACCACCACTGGCTTACCAATCCGCCGACAGGCATAGGTGATATCTTTTTGAATACCCGGAACTTCTTCTGGCGGCATTTCAACCCCAAGATCGCCTCGCGCAACCATGATCCCGTCACAAGCTCGAATGAGGTCTTCTAGCACATTCAATGCCGCTGGCTTTTCAATTTTGACCATCAACGCCGCACGATCCTTAATAATGGTTCGCGCTTCAAGCACATCCGTCACTTTTTGCACAAACGAGAGCGCAACCCAATCAACACCCAGATCAAGGGCAAAATTCAGATCAGCTCTGTCCTTTTCGGTAAGAGGACTAATATTCAGGGAAACATCAGGAACATTTACCCCTTTTCTGTCGCTAATGGGGCCACCTGCTTCGACTTCGGTGATGATCTTGCCTGTCTCAACCCCGGTAACTTTGAATTGAAGATTGCCATCATTCACCAGCATCCGGTGACCAGGCAAAATCGCATCAAAAATCTCTGGGTGGGGGAGATAAACCCGTTTTGAATCACCAATTTCATCAATATTATCAAAAACAAATTGATCGCCAGGCTTAAGTTCTGTGCCCTTTTTTACAGTGCTGACACGCAATTTCGGCCCTTGCAAATCCGCAAGAATAGTAAGAGGCAAGTTGAGTTCCTTTGCCACATCCCTAACATAATCATAGGTTTCTTTATGCATATCCTGTGTGCCGTGACTAAAATTCAAACGAAACGCGCTAGCCCCAGCAAGCGCCAGCGTCTTAATCATGTCACGGGAATTGCTGGCAGGACCAAGGGTCACAAGGATTCTTGTTGCCAGATAATGAAGCGTCATTGTCTTTGACCTTTCTGTGTCAGGGTCTTGCTTGGGAGGATTAATCCCTTTGATGAATAATCTTACCAAAGCGTGATGACAGTATTGCTACTATACCATAAAATAAGGATAACACGAGTTTCAACAACAGATCAAAACTAAGGGAAATGCCATGACAGAAGATCGCCTTTATCATGAGCAAATGTTATCGCTGTCTCGGCAAGTGCGAGAGCAACCCTTACTTACAAACCCTACCCACATGGCCGAAATGACCAACCCTACTTGTGGGGATAAGGTTACGGTTATGCTACACCTGAACAAAGATCAGATTGAGGGCATTTCCGTTCAAGTCAGGGGCTGTGCAATCTGTGAGGCGTCAGCAGGAATTTTGCTGCAAATCATCAAGGAGCAACCCATAAGCACCCCGCAGGTGGTTTTGCTAGAGGATATTAACCACACCATCAAAAAGTGGTTTTTGTCACCGATTTCTGACCCTGCCCCCCCTGCCCCATTTTCATCTTTGTCCGCCATGACCCCCGTCAAAACCAACTACCGTAACCGTCAGAAATGCGCTACTCTAGCTTTTGAAGTTGCTTGTGTGGCGGCAAAAACGCCGTATGCACTCTCTTAGGGGGTGCACTTTCTTAGGGGGTACGCTTTCTTAGGGCTATTAGCCCCCACAGATCACTTGCGGGGGACATCACATATCCTTTAGATTGCATCAGAAAGGTAACACATCATGGTTCGTCTTCATGTTTTAGATATTGACCCCATGCTGGCTGAGATTGCCCAAACTGCTTGTGATTATTTTCACAATCGTCTTATCTCGCCGACGCATCAATCCAGTCTTAAGGTCGATTTTGGATTGATCAACAACCCTACCCGACTTGATGCTTCTATTATGTTAGACCTGCCTGACGTTGACGCCCTATCAGAAATACAGAACCGCAAACCGCAACCCCGGCAAGAGTTCAAGCTGATTATGACGCGCAAAACCCGTCTTGAAGATACCATTTTAGCGATCGCAAAACATTGGGTTCATATCGCATCCCTAGGCACCGGACGTTTGATGCTGACCCGAAAACATAATAAAGCCGCGATTTACGCGTGGTGGCTAGGCGAAAATCTTGGCCCTATCAATGCCATTCCAACGCATCTGCGCCCCTGGCGAAAAGATCAGGAAACCATTGGCCCACAACTGGCTGATGAATATGCCAATATCTTTATGGGTGACTTGTCATGATGGACACGATCCGGTCTGCGCTGATCCAGTTTTTTGAATATCCTGATGTGGCATGGTTGCTTGCAAAAATGCCCTTTATACAGGACTTAGCACTTAATCAACCGCTTACGCTTACTGTGTTTGTTAGTCTGATCTTTGTTCTCTTGATCATGCTGATATTTAGTAGTAGCGGCAAACCACAACCTAAATCTGACCACAATCAAGATAGCCAAAGGGTGTTAAACAAAACATTGCGACGAAAATTGGCGCGTCTCCGTCATACCAAAATGCCCCTCTATTCTATTGAGGTCACCGAAGATCACATGATCAGAATGCCAGAGCCCGAGGCAGAAAAGCCAATGGATACGCCATCTCTAGATAGCCAAAGCCAACCCATCGAAGGCAATAGCTTAGATATCACCAAGAATCGGCTCAGCCCAGAGGCTAGAGCCATGCTTGAAAAACTACATCAAGACGGGAAAGCCAATTAGTTGTTTGCTGCTTCCCATGCACTAATCGCTTCAGCTAGTTCGGTTTTTTCTTCGCAACCCAAAAAACATATTTTTTTAAGCTTTGCCAACATGGCCTTGGCATCTTCTGGTTGGTTCAAGGTCAAATACAACTCACCCAGATATTCAAGCGCGCCTTTGTGCTTGGGGTCAATTTCAAGCGCTCTTTGATAATGCGCCATGCTATCCTCATAACGTTCCAATTTTCTAGCGGAATATCCCATTAGATTATAAAGGTCAGCATTTTTAGAATATTTAGACTCTTTTTCTGCCAGTGACTGATAAGCTTCCGCATATTGTCCTTTTTTGATGGCAGCCTCCGCAGCGATGATGACCGCTGGCTTTGCTGGTGAGGAGCTCGAGCTACCGGACCCTGCGGCCATAACCGACTGACCACTGATCATCAAAAGAAACACCCCTGATAACAGGACTGTTAGGCGAAAAATAAACCGTTTATCTCGTGTCATGGCTGTCTCTCCTATCTAAGCACTTATGCTTGATGAGATAGCCCGTTCAGGGAAAAATCAACGCCCTTTCCAGACAGGGTCACGTTTTTCGGCAAAAGCTTTTGCCCCTTCCAGATTGTCTTCGCTGTCATAAAGAATATCCACAGAGGCCAACTGGCGTTTGGTGATCTGGTTCATTGCATCCTGAAACCTAAGGGCTTCGGCTTCACGCACCACTTCTTTGATGCTTGCAAAAACTAGAGGTGGACCAGCGGCTAATGTTTCCGCAACTTCCCAGACATGATCCATCAACTTATCCGCATCCAGAACATCATTCACTAAACCATGATGCTTGGCTTCATCAGCATCCATCCAGCGCCCTAAAAACAACATCTCCATTGCGATATGATAGGGAATACGTTTTGGCAGTTTAACCGTTGCCGCATCAGCCAAAGTTCCAGCCTTAATTTCGGGAAGCGCAAATCGGCTTTCCTTAGTGCAATAAATCAAATCACAAGACAGGGCCAATTCAAACCCGCCACCAACAGTCATCCCCTCAACAGCGGCGATTACGGGTTTATTCATTCCGCGAAGTTCCTGAAGTCCGCCAAACCCCCCAACACCATAATCACCATCAACGGCATCTCCATCTGCTGCAGCCTTGAG
>JAQCJL010000122.1 GCA_027593125.1 Pseudomonadota bacterium
ATGATCGTGATAACTTCAGATTGCCGCCATGGGCAAAGGCAATATCTCTGGCAATAGACAGCCCTAATCCTGTGCTGCCACGGCTGCTGGATTGAAACGGGATAAATAATCCAGCCCGGGCGCTTTCGGACAACCCTGGCACATCATCAGAAATATCCATGACCGTGCTGCGTCCTGTTCGCCAGACGCTAATCATAGCCTTGCCTGCTCCTGCTTTTTTGGCATTATCCAAAAGATTAAAGATCAGGCGGAAAAATTGATCTTTATCAACCAAAAGGCTCTCTGGCCCATCATAACTGATCTCAAGATCAAGCTGACGGCGACACTCAGCAAGCAGGTTTTCCATCTTAGTATCAGCGATGTTAAGCTCTTTTTCGGTGTTGAGGTAGCCCAACAATTGCTGGCAAAGGGTAATAGCTCTATCAATAGCGCCGTTGACCAGTGGCGCGGCACGAGCAACCTTAGGATCATTGCTGGCGGTGAGTGTGTCACTTACCAAAACGGCTGATGACAGAACATTACGCATATCATGATTGATTTTTGCCACGGCTTCACCCAAGGCAGCAAGTTTTTCGCGCTGAGCCAATTCATACTGGGTGCGATGCTGCAAACTGACCAAGGCGTTATGCGCCTCATCAATAATGCCTCTGTTTTGCTGTTCCCATTCCGCTGTTGCATCAAATGGCGACTGGGCAAATTGGGTAATACTCTCAATTAATCGCCTTAGCGGGCCAATCACGCGCCATTCAACCACCAGACCAAAAGGCAGACCCACCATCAGCACCAGCACAAGAACCAGAATGCCGATGCGCCCCATATATCCTCTTATCGCTGGGGTCGTCCAGTTTGGCGGCACAATCAAGGTAATAACCCCAATCTTGGCAATATTGCCGCCAAGTTTAATTAAATCCTCATCATCAGAACATAGCTCTTCAAGCGTAAAGCTGATGGCGTAGGGTGCGCTTTGCCATCCCAGCAAACCAGAAAGTGCCAGCAAGGTTTCGTCCTGCGGGGCATAATCAGGCATCGGCGAAAGATCAGAAGCGTTAAAATAAGCGGTAATCGGATCGCCAGCTTTATCGGATAGGGTGATCCGTGGCCGGCCTTCAACAGGGCTAATTTCACTCGCTAACCCCTGTTCACCATGCAGCATAGCCACCTGATGCAGATAAAGCTGTCGCCGCGCTTCAATTAACACTTCATTATGATGAAACCGCGACAACGATGGAATCAGAATAACCGTTTCTGCAATGAGGATGATCACAGCTATGATCACAATCAGTCTCAAGGACAGTTTATTTAATCGCCGATATCGACTGAAAACAGAAAACATATCACCTAAAGCCTGTCGCAATGGTTATATTACTATACTTTAATATAGGTGATCATGCAAAAGGTGGAAAACCACAAGCATGGTAATTTTTGCGCTGATTGATTGACTTTAGGGTTAAAGTTGTCTAAAACCCCGATACTTTGAATAAACATTATGTGGAGCGGCCGTTATGAAACGGACTTTTCAGCCAAGCAATCTGGTTCGCAAGCGGCGTCATGGCTTTCGTTCGCGTATGGCAACAGTTAGTGGTCGGCGCGTGCTTTCCGCACGCCGTGCCAAAGGGCGTAAGCGCCTTAGCGCCTAAGATCATATTATGCCGGGGCTAGCAACTATCCCCAAACGACGAGATTTCCTTCTTGCTACTGCCAAGGGGCAGCGTTGTGCTGTGCCCGGGCTTGTTTTACAATTGTTAAACCGTGGTGATGATGCGCCGCCGCGTCTTGGCATAACGGCCAGCCGCAAAATTGGCAATGCGGTCAACCGAAACCGAGCCAAAAGACGACTGCGTGCGCTTGCTCACCATATGCTGGAACAACATGGCCAGCAAGGCCATGATTATGTTCTGATTGCTCGGCATAATACCAATAAGCTGTCATGGCCAGAACTTGAAGGGGCGTTTGCCCTTGCCCTTGATCGGGTTGATGTTAATACTGCGAATCATCGGGACAAAGATTAATGGCAACATGGCATCGGATGAAGCATCACACGCATCGGTTAATCATCTGGCTAGTGTTGCTGCCAATCTACGCCTATCGCTATACGTTATCACCGTTGATTGGTCGTGATTGTCGTTTTTTTCCCACTTGTTCCCAATATGCCATTGAGGCAATAAGCCGGCATGGTGTATGGTCTGGTTGCTGGATGGCGTTAAGGCGCATTGGGCGTTGTCACCCTTGGGGTGGAAATGGTCATGATCCGGTGCCGCCGCCAACCAAATCATCAAAGCCGTCGGAGTAGATGATGAATTCTGATAATAAGAACTTAATTCTTGCTGTAACCCTATCAATGCTGATTCTGATTTTCTATCAGCTCTATTTTGCCCCAGTATCACCGCCACCTAGCGAAGCCCAGCAAACTACCGCTGATGGCACCTCACCTATGCCAAGTGCAGTTCCGGGGATTACCGAAGAAGCATTGGCTAGCAGCAAAAAGATTGTGGCGATTATTGAAGCTCCGCGCATCATCATTGAAAACAGCAAGGTCCATGGCTCAATTTCTCTGGCGGGGGGACGCATTGATGATCTTCAGCTCAAAAACTTCCGCGCCACCAATGATGCCGGTGCCCCCGAAATCAGCCTCTTGCGCCGAACAGGCACAGAGAACGCTTATTTTGCTGAAACATTTTTTACCCAAATCACCGATGCTGGATATAAAAGAGCCATTGATCGGGACCTGATTTGGCAAGCTGATGGTAACCGCTTGACCCCAACCACACCTGTTACACTTAGCCATGAACAAGACGGGATGGAATATCGTCTCACCTATCAGATTGATGATAACTATCTTATCACCATCACCAGTGAGGCTCGTAATCTTTCAGATAACCCATCGCTAGTCGGATCAGGAACTCGGGTTCTGCGTCAACGCCCCAGCTATTCCGAATGGATTTCCTATGCTGGGCCAATGGGATATTTTAACACCAGTGACGGCAATGTCTTTCTTGATTATTCTGATGTTAATGGCAATGTCAGTTGCGAAAATGACACCCGTTTTTGTGTTGAAAATGGGTTGCGCGCATGGATTGGGATTTCTGATAAAAACTGGCTAACTGCCATTATCCCAGCTGAGAACGCTAGCAGCGATTTTCTGATGCGGCCAGTTCCTGCGCCCAATTTTGAAACAATCCGGCTTCAGCTGGATGAAAACACATTGTCAGAGATCGACCAGATCAAAACAGGGAATAAATTTGAGGGGGATGGCCGACCGACTGAAATATCAAGCAACCAAAAGCCCGTTGAACTAGCCGGTGGCGAAAGCATGAGCTGGAGCGTTGATATCTTTGCTGGCCCTAAAAAATACACTGTGCTGAATGATTATCAAGATAATCAAAACATTCCCCGCCTTACCAGTGCCATTGACTGGGGCTGGTTTGAGATTATTGCTAAACCTATGCTGATCGTTCTTGTCTGGCTTAATCAGTATGTTAACAATTTTGGTATTGCGATCCTTTTGATGACCATTGGCATTAAGCTGCTGTTTTTCCCATTGGCGAATAAGTCTTATCGGTCTATGGCAAAAATGCGTGAATTAGCGCCAAAGGTAAAAGAATTGCGCGAACGCTTTGGTGATGATCGCCAACGCCAGCAACAAGAAATGATGGGGCTTTATCGCAAGGAAAAGGTTAATCCTGCCGCCGGGTGCTTACCTATTCTTCTTCAGATACCGGTATTCTTTGCTCTTTATAAAGTGCTCTATGTGACAATTGAGATGCGGCACGCACCGTTCTTTGGTTGGGTGACCGACCTGTCAGCGCTTGATCCTACCTCGATTATTAATCTGTTTGGGTTACTGCCTTACAGCACCGCATTTGCCCCTGATATTCTTAATATTGGGATTTGGCCTATTCTCATGGGGGTGACTATGTACGTTCAGATGTCTCTTAACCCACCACCACCAGACCCTGTTCAGGCACAGATTTTTAAGTATATGCCAGTGATGTTTACTTTCCTTCTGGCCACTTTCCCTGTGGGGCTTGTCATCTACTGGACATGGAACAATTTTCTGACCATCCTTCAGCAGATGTATATCACAAATAATGTGAGGCGTGAAAGCCAAGCCAAATCTGGATCATGACAGACGAAACCGAGGCTGATCCCGAACTCATGGAACAGGGGCGAAAGCTTTTTCTTCGCCCTTGTGTGTTTGTGGCAGGTGCTATGACGGCTAGCCAGCTTCCTGGCGCGACATTGCCGGAAATTGCATTTGCTGGTCGGTCTAATGTTGGCAAATCTTCGCTTATTAATGCCCTGACCAATCAAAAAGCCTTAGCTAAAACCTCGCAGACACCGGGACGGACACGCCAGCTTAATTTTTTTGATTGCGATGGGGTAGTACAACTGGTTGACCTGCCTGGATATGGTTATGCCAAAGCCCCTAAAAGTGATGTCAAAGCATGGACTAAATTAACGCTTGGCTTTCTTAAAGGGCGTAAAACCCTCAAACGCGTCATGTTATTGATTGATAGCCGGCGCGGCATTGGTGACAAAGACCGCGAGATCATGACTCTCTTTGATCAATCTGCCGTAGCTTGGGCAGTGGTCTTAACAAAGATCGACAAACTCTCTCAAGCGGAACAGCAGAAAGTCATTACCAACGTCCAGGCAGAGGCGGCACGCCATGTTGCGGCTTGGCCCGGCGTGTTTGTAACCTCTGCGGAAAAACGCATCGGGCTGGATGAAATTCGGGCACATATTATCACCTTGACCTGATTGGCATTGCCCTCAAAGGGTTGCCCTTTTCCTCAATTTCGGGCATTGAAAGAGCAGAGGATAATGATGATGGAAAGCGTAACCCAGACAGATCGTATGGAATGGCTTGCTAAGGCAGGGGTCTTGGCTGAAGCTCTCCCATTTATGCGGCGATATTCCGGTCATCCGGTGGTGGTTAAATTTGGTGGACATGCACCCAGAACCTTTTGTTTTGATATGATTTATTGGGCTTA
>JAQCJL010000123.1 GCA_027593125.1 Pseudomonadota bacterium
TCATGAATAAATTGATCTGATGTTTTTGAGTTTTCGGTAATGATGCTCTCAGTGTGATCGCTTCCATTGGTGCGGATATGTTGAATGGCAGCATTGACGCCATCCACCACCTTAACCGCGATAATCGCATCCAGAAACTCATGGCCATAATCATCGTCAGTGGCAGTGCTGATCCATGGACAAGCGGACTTTGCCTCGGCATCACCGCGTATTTCGCATCCAGCCTCACGCAGGGCAGCGGCAATTTCTGGCCACAAACTATGTAGCAATGGTTTATCGATCAACAGTGTTTCTGCTGCTCCACAAATACCAGTACGCCGCATTTTTGCGTTAACAACAACAGGCACCGCTTTCTTAGGATCAGCATCTTTATCTATATAGATATGGCATATGCCTTCTAGATGGGCAAAGACAGGTACCTTAGCTTCCCTTTGAACGCGTTCGACCAATGATCGCCCCCCACGCGGCACGATCACATCAATGCCGCCTTGAGCGCGAAGCATTGCCCCGACCATAGCACGATCCACTTTATCGATAACTTGTACGGTATTTGGGGGTAAATCAGCAGCTATTAAGCCTTCCTGTATCAGTTGGCCTAGCATGGTGGCGCTATGAAAACTATCACTTCCACCACGCAAAATGACACTGTTTGCAGATTTGATGGCTAAGCCTGCCGCATCTACCGTGACATTAGGGCGCGATTCAAAAATCACACCCAAAACACCAAGTGGTGTGCTAACACGGCTGATATCTAATCCGTTTGGCTGGCTCCAGCGTGCCATTTCTACCCCGACCGGATCATCTAGTTCGGCAATTACCCGCAATCCGCGCGCGATATCTTTAATGCGTTCAGGGGTCAGGGTGAGGCGATCAATAAAGGCCTTGGTTAATCCCCCCTCAGTGCCAGCGACAATATCTTTTAGATTGGCAGCCAACAAAGCATCACTTTTGGTTTCAATCAAATGCGCAGTATGAAGAAGCGCGGCATTACGCTGATCATGTGAAGATTGATACATTTGCCGGCATGCCTGACGTGCCTGATCTGTCAGGGTTGCCATTGCCATGTCCGCGGCCTGATCGGTTAATCTTGCGTCCATGCTATGTGTCCTCTCTGTCAGGCTTACCAGGATGCCGTGCCGCCATATCTAGCACCAAATCATCCGCGTGTATCACCTCATCATGGTCACGATAACCCAGAATGGTTTCAATTTCACCGCTATTATGCCCAGCAATTCTCTGAATATCAGCGGCGCTATATCGGGTCAGACCTCTTGCTATAGTCACCCCTTTTGTGGTGGCAATAGCGACCAAATCCCCTTTGTCATAGTGACCGTCGATGCTGGTTATCCCAGCGGCTAATAGGCTTTTGCCACGCATCAAGGCAGATTTGGCCCCATCATCCACAAAGATGATGCCTTTTGGGGTCAATCCGCCATCAATCCATGTTTTACGCGCTTGGAGAGGCTGATGGCTGGCCTTAAACCAGGTGCAATCACCGCCATCTAACACCCGTTGCACAGGATGCGCCGCACCGCCATTACAGATCACCATATGACAACCTGCACTGGTTGCTATGCGCGCGGCTTCTAGTTTAGTGACCATGCCGCCAGAAGAATATTCGTGTTTGGCAGGGCCAGCCATAGCCAGAATATCAGGGGTAATGGTCGTTACCTGTGGGACTAAGGTGGCGTTTGGATCAGACTTGGGATCGCCAGTATAAAGCCCGTCAATATCCGACAGCAGAATTAGCACATCTGCGCTGATCATTTGGGCCACGCGTGCGGCTAGACGGTCATTGTCACCGTAACGAATTTCAGCGGTAGCAACAGTGTCGTTTTCATTGACCACAGGAATAATTTGGCGGTCAAGAAGCGTCATCAACGTCGCCCGAGCATTAAGATGCCGCCGACGGGTTTCGGTATCATCGGGGGATAACAGAATCTGGGCTGTGTTCAGGTGATGCCGTGCCATGGCTTGTTGCCATTCAGTGCTGAGCCGGATCTGCCCAATAGCAGCGGCAGCCTGTTTTTCTGATAGCTTCATCCGTTTAGGGGCGATCCCCATCATTTTACGGCCAAAGGCAATCGCACCAGAAGATACCACCACAATTGCGCATCCGCGTGCGTGAAGATGGGCCAAATCCTCTGCCAACGCATTTAACCAATCGCCGCGCAAGCCGCCATCAGCATCCACGAGAAGCGCTGAGCCGACCTTAATCACCACACGTCGCGCTGTGTTGAGATAGTCTAGGCTTTGAATAGAGGTTCTTGTCATAGCTAGGCTCAGGGTTGCCAAGGGATAGGGTCTTGGTTGGCGATTTCTTCTTCTTGCCGATTATCATCAATTTCCTGCAATAATAATCTCAATGTCTCAGTGACGCCAAAGCCACTTACCGAAGACAGTACCACGACATCTTTTGCCCCTGCGGCGATCAAGGCTGTTTTGATCTCATCCAGTTGTTCGGTGTCACAAGCATCAGCCTTAGAAATGGCGGTAATCTCGCGGCGTTTTGCCAGATCAGGATCATAGGCTTTCAGCTCAGCACGGATCACTGTCCAATTTTCTGCCGGGTTTTCAGCGGTGCCGTCCACCAAATGCAACAGCACCCGGCATCGTTCAACATGACCAAGAAAACGGTGTCCAAGTCCAGCACCTTCATGTGCGCCTTCGACTAATCCCGGAATATCTGCTAGCACAAACTCGCGCTCATCAAGCCCAACAACCCCTAACCCTGGATGAAGGGTTGTAAAGGGATAATCAGCAATCTTTGGCTTAGCGGCAGAAACCGCAGATAAAAAAGTGGATTTGCCTGCATTAGGCATACCAAGAAGGCCAGCATCCGCGATCAGTTTCAACCTTAGCCAGACCCACATTTCTTGACCTGGGAAACCGCGTTCATAACGGCGCGGCGCTTGATTGGTTGATGACTTGAAAGCGGCGTTGCCGCGTCCACCATCGCCCCCGCGAGCCAAAACAATGCGCTGACCGACCTCAGTCAGATCAGCGATCACAATATCATTATCTTCATTCAGAATCTGTGTGCCTGCTGGCAATTTTAGGATCACATCCTCACCACTTGGGCCAGAACGATTGCGACCAGCGCCGGGAAGCCCAGATTGAGCCTTAAAATGCTGTTGATACCGATAATCAATCAATGTGTTCAGACCATCAACACATTCGGCGATCACACTGCCGCCGCGTCCACCATCACCCCCATCTGGGCCGCCACGTGGAACATGTGCTTCACGGCGGAAGCTCAAACATCCGGGGCCACCATTGCCGCTCTGGATAAAGATTTTTGATTGATCAAGAAATTTCATGTTGCGTTCCAAAAGAAAACGCATCCCCGATCACCTGAGGATGCGTTGCATCATATGTTGATGATCGGAAAACGCGGTTATTCAGCAGCCTCGCTATGCGGGACAACATTAGCAAAGGTACGGCCACCCGTTTTGCGGGTAAAGGACACTTTGCCGCCGCTTAGCGCAAACAGTGTATGGTCTTTGCCGATACCGACATTTGTGCCGGGATGAAATTTGGTGCCGCGCTGACGAACAATAATATTGCCGGGAATAACCGCTTCACCACCGTATTTCTTAACGCCGAGACGACGACCGGCAGAATCGCGGCCGTTACGGGAGCTACCACCTGCTTTTTTATGTGCCATTGTGCTCTTCCTTTACTATTTCTGTCACCAAGCCTAGGCCTTATCTGCCTTAGCAGATGCCTTAGCTGGCTTTTTTGCTGCCGCAGGCTTTTTCGTAGCCGCTGGCTTTTCCGAAGTTGTGGCTTTTTTAGCGGCAGGTTTGGCTGTAGCCGCCTTTTTTGCCGCTGGAGCTTTGTCAGCTTCTGCCTTTTTCGCTGCTGGCTTTGCTGTCTCAGCCTTTTTCGCAGCAGGCTTTAACTTGCCATCAGTAGCAATATCCGTGATCTGAATCAGGGTAAGATCTTGGCGATGTCCGCGAATCCGGCGGAAATTCTTACGCCGCTTGCGGCGGAATACCATAATCTTATCGCCGCGGGTATGGCGAATAACCGTAGCCCCGACCACAGCGTCTTTGACCGTGGGTGAACCCACATTGACCTGATCGCCATTGGCAACCATCAACACTTCATCAAGGACAAGCGCAGAGCCAGCCTCAGCTTCAAGACGGTCGACGACAATTTTGTCATCCTTGGCCACTTTATATTGCTTGCCGCCAGTTTTTACCACAGCATACATGTTCATTCATCCGTTACAGCTGTCATTCCAGCCTGAAAAAGTATCATCTTCGGGTGGAATGATCACATTCAGTAAGGACAGGCCATATCTGACCGTCCCGATAAAAGTCATCAGACTGGCGCAATATAGACAGAAGCTAAGGATTGTCAAGGCAGTTTACATCCTTTTGGACCAATTTCCGAACGCTTTAAGAAATCATCAGAATGGGTGAAGATGACTTGTCAGTTGGCCGCCGAGAGGCTAGACAATAAAACAAGATGGAGAGGTGGCAGAGTGGTTGAATGCGCCGGTCTCGAAAACCGGTATGGGTTAACGCCCATCGGGGGTTCGAATCCCCCTCTCTCCGCCATTCTCATTCTTATGATTTTGTGCCGTATCTTATGCCTGGCGTCAGAATGATGAATGTATTTTCCTCATATAGTTTGCCCCGCCTGATAAAAAAATCAGCTTCCAAAATACCAAAATCTGAATATGCTTTTGGAAAGAACGCGCCGTTTGGGAGAAGCCGCAATGATCTTCATGCCAGAGATAAAGGATCGAGACGTCGAACTGGTTCAGAATGCCATGTCCGAAATGCCCAATTCTTCATCGGTTGCAGAGTTTGTGCCTGGCCCCGGTATCGCTAAGCTTGACCTGAAATTTGACATCAAAAAGCTTCAGGAAGCGCTCGAAGAGTGCCTGAAGCGAGAAGCCTTCATGGGCGATATGTTGGATCAGGGCTTTGCCGCGCTACCGCTGACTCAGCGCCCGGG
>JAQCJL010000124.1 GCA_027593125.1 Pseudomonadota bacterium
GTTTTAGGGGCGGTGGTTGATATTCTTGATGCGGCGGCGGCAACCCTAGCGATTGAGGCAAATGCGGTCACTGACAATCCGATCGTTCTGGTTGACGAAGGTATCATTGTTTCAGGTGGCAATTTCCATGCTGAACCAGTAGCCTTTGCCGCGGATCAGATCGCGCTGGCCATAGCGGAAACAGGGGCGATTAGCCAACGCCGCATTGCGCTGATGGTTGATCCTAATCAGTCCTTTCACTTGCCGCCCTTTTTGACACCAAAGCCGGGGTTGAACTCTGGCTTTATGATTGCGGAAGTTACCTCTGCGGCTTTGATGAGCGAAAACAGGCATCTTGCTAATCCGTGTTCTACCGACAGCACCCCGACATCAGCTAATCAAGAAGATCATGTTAGCATGGCTGCCCATGCAGCGATCCGATTGCAACGGATGACAAAAAATCTGGCACATATTGTTGCGATTGAGGTACTAGCCGCCGCCCAAGGCATTGATTTTCGCAAACCGCTGGAAACTAGCCCTGTATTAAAAGCGGTCATGACAGCGATCCGAACACATATTTCCGCCTTAGGTGACGATCGGTATATGGCGGATGATATCACGGCTATGACACAGCTGATCACCGATGGCATGCTGGTTAAAACCGCAGAAACAGAGGGCTTTTTTGATAAACCGCTTTAAGCCATGAAAACATGAAGATTAGCATTTTGGTTGATGCGGCTACCGCATAACCCACAAATAGGTAGGAGAAAAACAGATGAGCAGCCCGAACAATGATCCCCGACATAATATTCGTGAGGTTTATCCAGACACCGGGACAGAGATCACGGCAAAAAGCTGGCTTACTGAGGCCCCATTGCGGATGCTGATGAATAATCTTCACCCTGAAGTGGCGGAAAATCCCCATGAATTGGTGGTTTATGGCGGCATTGGGCGAGCGGCGCGGACATGGGAAGATTTTGATATGATTGCCGCCAGTCTGCGTGATCTGGAAGACGACCAAACGCTATTGGTGCAATCGGGCAAGCCTGTGGGCGTGTTTCAAACCCATCCTAACGCGCCACGGGTTTTAATTGCCAATTCCAATCTGGTGCCAAATTGGGCGACTTGGGATCATTTTAATGAGCTCGACCGGAAAGGGCTGGCGATGTATGGCCAGATGACCGCTGGGTCATGGATTTATATCGGTACCCAAGGCATTGTGCAGGGCACTTATGAGACCTTTGTTGAGGCTGGGCGTCAGCATTATGACGGCAACTTAACGGGGCGCTGGATTCTCACCGGTGGGCTTGGCGGCATGGGCGGGGCACAGCCCTTGGCCGCCGTGATGGCAGGGGCTTGCTGTCTGGCGGTGGAGTGTGACGAAACCCGAATTGATATGCGGCTAAAGACAGGATATCTGGATGAAAAAACCGATAATCTTGATGACGCAATCGCGCAGATCACTGCCTGGACAGCGAAAGGTGAGGCTAAGTCCATTGGGCTGATTGGGAACGCGGCTGAAATCTTCCCGCAAATCTATACGCAAGGCATCAGGCCGGATATCGTCACCGATCAAACTAGTGCCCATGACCCTATTAATGGATATTTACCTCTTGGTTGGTCACTGGCAGAATGGCGAGCCAAGCGCGAAACAGAGCCAAAAGCCGTTGAGGCCGCGGCGCGTGCCAGCATGAAAACCCATGTCGCGGCAATGGTGGATTTCTGGAACGCTGGTGTCCCCACCTTGGATTACGGAAACAATATCCGCCAAGTGGCAAAAGAAGAAGGGTTAGAAAACGCATTTGCCTTTCCGGGCTTTGTTCCTGCTTATATCCGCCCATTATTTTGTCAGGGCATCGGCCCTTTCCGGTGGTGTGCGCTATCTGGTGATCCTGAAGATATTTATCGCACGGATGCCAAGGTGAAAGAGTTGATTGACGATCCGCATTTGCACAATTGGCTGGATATGGCGCGTGAACGCATTCATTTTCAAGGGCTTCCAGCGCGGATTTGCTGGGTTGGTCTTGGCCAACGGCATAAACTCGGGCTTGCTTTTAACAAGATGGTGCGGACTGGCGAGTTAAAAGCACCAGTGGTCATAGGCCGTGATCATCTGGATAGCGGTTCGGTTGCTAGCCCAAATCGGGAAACCGAAGCCATGCGTGACGGCAGTGACGCGGTCAGCGATTGGCCATTGCTCAATGCATTGCTGAACACAGCATCTGGCGCAACATGGGTGTCGCTGCATCATGGCGGCGGTGTTGGCATGGGCTTTTCCCAACATTCAGGAATGGTGATTTGCTGTGATGGTACTGCTGATGCTGATGCCCGTTTGGAACGCGTGTTGTGGAATGATCCCGCAACCGGGGTGATGCGTCACGCTGATGCTGGATATGAAGATGCGCTGGCTTGCGCCAAAGAGCATGGATTAAACCTGCCATCCATTTTAAAAGATTAGAGGTGTTGTTATGCATTATGCGCCCGGCAAAGAAGATTGCCCTCTTCCATTTTCACCATTCAAATCCTGTACGGTGCCGCGCCCAATAGGGTGGCTATCGACCATTTCAAAAGATGGGGTTCCCAATCTTGCCCCATATAGCCAGTGGCAGAATCTGACCTTTGATCCGCCGATGGTGATGTTTGCCGCCAACCAACTAAGCAGTGGGGAACGCAAGCATACCGTTGTTAATGCTGAGGAAACGGGTTGGTTTGTCTGGAACATGGCAACTTATGATCTCCGTGAAGCTGTTAATATTTCCGCCATGGAATTAGAGGCTAACGAAGATGAGTTTCTGCGTGCAGGCGTAACGCCAGTTTCATGCATTGATGCCCCATGCCCACGGGTCAAGGAAAGCCCAGCGCATTTTGAATGCCGGTATCTTTCCACCCATCGGCTGCGCGGCCATTCCGCCCATGGCTGGGTTGAGGTTGTTTATGGCGAAGTGGTGCGTATCCATGTGGATGATGATGTGCTCACCCCCGAAGGCAAGATGGATATTCCCCGAATTCGGCCTTTGGCCCGATTGGGATACTATGATTATACCTCTGTCACAGATGTCTTTGAGATGCGGATACCCGATGCGTCCGGCCATGCCGCAGATGGGTTAGAGGGAAAAAGCACCATATTAAAAGATGACTGATTGACAATTGCATGAAAACTTATGAGGATAATATGTGCATACTTAAAAAATATGATGTGCTTTATAATGAGGGGAAAACTATGCTTAAAAAGGTTCAAAATTTACTTATTGCTGGGGTAATGACTCTGGCTGGCGGTATGGGCGCGGCTAGCGCTGAGAATATTAAAATTGGGTTTAATGTTCCGCTAACAGGCTTTGCTGCGGCAGATGGACAATCTGCGCTTCATGGGGCTGAACTGGCGGTTCAACAAGTTAACGCCAATGGTGGGGTGAATGGCAATATGTTGGAGCTGGTGGTCTATGATGATCAAGCCAGCCCAAAAGAAGCTGCGCCACTTGCCATTAAGATGATTACGCAAGACGAAGTGGTTGCAGGGGTATCTGGTAGTTATTCCGGATCAACGCGTGCAGCGGCGACGATTTTTGCGGAAAACAGCGTGCCCTATATTTCTGCTTACGCTATTCATCCTGATATTACCCGTGCTGGTGATTATGTGTTCAGGACATCCTTTATGGGTGAGGTTCAGGGTCGGGCAGGCGCGAAACTGATTGGCGAGATGCTTGGCAAAAAGCGCGTTACCATGATCACACTTAATAACGATTTTGGAATTTCCTTGGCCAATGGGTTCAAGGAAAAAGCCGCTGATTTTGGAATTGAGATTATTTCCGAGTATGAATACAGCATTAAAGATCGTGAGTTTGGTGCAATTGTGTCCAAAATTAAATCTGACAATCCTGATGCGATATATGCCAGTGGCTATTTCTTTACCGCGGGCCCATTGGTCAGCCAACTGCGTGCCGCTGGGCTTGATCAACCTGTGATTGGACAAGAAGGCTATGACGGTCAGAAGTTCATTGAAATTGCTGGTGCGGCCTCTGAAGGCGTGATGATCACAACCTCATTGGATCGGGATTCCACCGACCCTGTGACCAAAGCCTTTATTGATGGATTTTCAGGTAAAGCCGGATATCCAGCAGATATGGTTGGGGCCTCTGCGCATACTGCTATCCTAGTGCTTGCTGATGCTATGTCTCGTGCAACTGGTAATGATAATGCCAGTTTGCGTGATGCCATTGCATCAACAAATCTAAAGGCATCAACAGGCCAGATTTCTTTCAACGATCTTGGTGAAGTCAGAAAAGATGTTCAGGTTCAGGTTGTTCGCAACGGAAACTGGCATCATCATTCGATCATCAGCGACGCGGTTTTGCTAGCACCGCCTTCAAAATAATCTTTGCTCACTTAATGCAAACAGGAACCAAAAAATCTGGTTCCTGTTTTGAGGATTTTTCATGCTGGCAGTTGATATCCTTATTCAAGGACTGATTCAAGGCTCTATCTATGCGCTGATTGCGCTTGGATTAACGCTTGTTTATGGATTACTTCGGATATTGCATGTAGCCCATGCCTCTCTTTTTACATTAGGGGGCTATTTAGGGGTCTTAGTGACCAATGCTACTGGCAGTTTGTTTCTGGCCTTAGTGCTGGCAATGCTTGTGGTGGGGTTTGTCGGGATGGCAAGCTATCGCATCATTTACCGGCCTCTCTTATCACGCCCGCCATTGATTGCCTTGATTGCATCTATTGGTGTTTTCATTGCGTCAGAAGAAGTGTTTCGTCTGATCTTTGGTCCATTCAGCATCTCTTACCAAACAACACCATTGCAAAGCCAGATTGATATCTTGCCCGGTATTATGTTGAGCGAGGCACGCATTATGGTGGTGGTCTTGGCATTTGTTTTATTGCTTGGGGTGAACTGGCTATCTAGGCGAACGCGCCTTGGTATCGCCGCACGCGCCAGCGTGGTTGACCCGGGAATGGCGATGAGCAGTGGCGT
>JAQCJL010000125.1 GCA_027593125.1 Pseudomonadota bacterium
GGGCGATATGTTGGAGTACGCGGCTGCCGCGCTACCGCTGACTCAGCGCCCGGGCCAGACCAAATGGACCGCCAACGACCTGTCGGGCCGCTACTGGCTGCGTGCGGATGAGCGTTACGTCGAAGAGCCCCGCGAAGATCTGGTGCCAGAGATCGACTTTTCCGAGTTCAATCCAAAGTTCAAGGGCACTTATTTTGAATATGTGCATGAGGAGCTGAGTAAACGCTTCCCGATCGGCCGCACCCGCATCCTGTCCAAGGGCCTCTATAACTGCAACTCCTGGCATCGCGACCCTGAGCCGCGCCTGCACATTCCGCTTATCTCAAACCCTGGCTCTCTATTCGTCGTGAACCACCACGTGACACATTTGCCCGCTGACGGCTCAGTCTATTTCACCGATACCCGCGCCTATCACACGGCCCTGAACGGCGGCGAGAAGCCCCGCGTTCACCTTGTTGCCGCGCTGGCGTATCAACAGGTTACCGAATGAGTCTTTATGGTTACACAAGCCTCAGATAAGGGTTTGAATGACATCTGGCATAAATTGCATCTGGGGCCTTTGCCGCAACACCCTGTCCAAATCCTAAATTGGCATGCAGGCTTGATGCTGGTTGGCGCTTACATCCTAATGGGCTTGATCAGGGGCATCCGTATGGTTTTTGCCGTATCTTATGCTTAGCGTCAGAATGATGAATATATTTTCCTCACATATTTTTTGATCGGTGGTTATACTGTCGCCATCGCAATTCATGAATTAGGGAAATCGCATATGCCCAACGAAGATCTCTTAGCGCCGCATCGCCACTGGATTGGCAAACAAAGCGAGCGACAAGACCATATTTCTCCACGCTTGATAGATCAGTTTCGCGCCACTTTTGGCTCACATACTACCTCTGCTACGCCTGTTCCGCCCGGGCTGTTTTGGTGTCTGTCCCCCGATGCGCTTACGGCAGACCAGCTTGGCGAAGATGGGCATCCTCGCCTTGGCATCTACATGCCAGAGATCCCTTATCCGCGCCGTATGTGGGCTGGGGGCAGGTTACGCTTTCATGGGGAATTCCTTGCTGATCAGATCGTAACGAAACAATCCACTATTCGGGATATTGTTTTCAAAACTGGCCGAAGTGGCAATCTGTGTTTTGTTACGGTTGATCATCATTATTGGCATAATGACACGCTTATCCTTGAGGAAGAGCAGAATGTTGTCTACCGAGAGCAGGTCACCCCAGTTGCCGCCGCTAGCGAAACCACCAGCATTCCCAAGGATGCTGTGACTTGGCAGGTTAATCCTGACTCTGTGATGATGTTTCGGTATTCGGCGCTGACCTTTAATGGCCACCGCATTCATTATGACCTTAATCACAGCATCAATGTTGAGGGTCATCCCGGTTTGGTTGTCCACGGGCCAATGCAGGCAACATGGATGCTAGCGCTTGCCACAGATCATCTAGGCCATTTGCCGACAGAGATGCGTTACCGTGGACTTGCTGCTTATATTGAAGGCACGCCAGCCACGGTTGCAATTACCCCAACCGGGGCAGAGGGTAATTTTGATGCTATGGTGGTTAACGCGGATGGGATAAAAACGATGCAGGCCACGGTGTTGTCGTAATGTCTAGGGCCATGGGGGCGTATTCGTGATATTGGTTTTTTTATCTAAGGTTGGTTTTTAACGGATATGATCTGGGATATTGCCTATATTGTGATGGGTTTAGGGTTTTTGACCTTTGGCGGCGATATTCTTGTGCGCGGCAGTGTCAGCCTTGCCATTCAGCTTGGGTTATCGCCCCTTTTGGTGGGGATGGTGGTGGTGGGGTTCGGCACCTCTGCCCCGGAATTGCTGGTCTCAATCAGCGCAACGCTTAACCACCAGCCTGATATCGCGGTCGGCAATATCGTTGGCAGCAATATCGCTAATTTTCTGCTGATATTGGGATTTGGTATGGTTCTGGCGCCGATGATCTGTTCCGATCGTGCAATAAAGAGGGATGCGGTTGCGGTCGTATGTGCCAGCCTAGGGTTACTACTGGTCGCTTTGGACGGTACGGTTACCGCGCTTGAGGGCAGCATTATGCTAGTCTCATTATTAGCGTATCTAGGGTTTTCCATAGTGGTTTCACGCCGTCAGGTAGCAAGCCAAAAGGCAGATGCCCCCCTCAATACCTATCAATCTGAGGCAGAAGAGTTCAACGCCTTTTCAGGAGTAATGATCAGTGTCGTCATTAGTGTGATCGGCATCATCCTTCTGGTCATTGGAGCAGATTTTTTGATCTTTGGGGCTACCAATGTGGCACGAGCCTTTTCCCTTAGTGAGGCGGTGATTGGGCTGTCTCTTGTTGCGGTGGGAACCTCTTTGCCAGAATTAGCAGCGACCATTGCCGCAGCGATGAAACGCCATACCGATGTCATCATAGGTAATATCATGGGTAGTACCCTTTTCAATATTCTTAGTATTGTCGGTATTACTGCGATGATCTCACCCTTGTCCGTTGACCAACATATAATCAAAACTGATATCCCTTTGGCCTTGCTGGTGGTTTCCATCACAGCGGCGGTGATCTTGGCGATATCACGGCTAACCCGGCTTCAGGGCATAGTGATGTTAATCAGCTATGTTGGATATATTGGTTGGCTATTTGTTTAGAGTATCCGAAGACTAGCCGATAACCTTAGCGATCATATCTATCCAGTTTTGGAAACATATCCGGTGGATTAACTCCTTGCCGAAACCGGCCTTTTCCATTGCGTTGACGAGATGAGGCAACTCTTTGGCAGAGCTCAAATCTGTGGGCATTTCTGTGCCATCAAAATCAGACCCAAGCGCAATACCGTTTTCTCCTAGCCGAGTGATCAGGTAATCCAGATGTTGGATAATAACCTCAACAGGCATATCAGGGTTTTTCTGGCCGTCAGGTCTGAGGAAGCCAACAGCAAAATTAATTCCGACCAAACCATTTGACGCGGCAATGGCATCAAGCTGATGATCAGTCAAATTGCGTGACGCGGCACAAATCTGATGGATGTTGGAATGGGTGGCAACCAATGGGGCTGAAGATAGTTTTTCAATATCCCAGAAACCAGCTTCATTCATATGCGACAGATCAATCATGATATGTTTTTTAAGGCAAGCTTTGACTAGCTCTTTTCCCTCAGGGGTTAGGCCTGGGCCAATATCAGGTGAGGATGGAAAGACAAAAGGCACACCATGGGCAAAGGCATTTGGTCTTGACCATGCTGGGCCAAGTGAACGAAGCCCCCGATCATAGAACACATCCAGATTGCTTAAATCCGGGCGAATAGCCTCAGCCCCCTCAATATGCAGCATCATTGCCATTTGACCTGATGTGCTAGCGCTATGGATATCGCTTACGTTGCGGCAAATACGGATGTCATCAGGATAATCAGCGGCCAGATGTTCAGCGACAGAAAACATTGCTTCAGTAGCTTTTAAGGCCTCGCCATGCTCCACCGGGTCCGTATTCAGAATGCCCCCCGGTTTATCAGGGGCAGGGGTAAACATGGCAAAAAGCCCCCCGGCAAATCCACCTTGCCGTGCTCGCGGCAGGTCAAGGTGACCACCGCCATCCCCACGAATAAAACTTGCCCCTGTCTTGTCACCTTGCTGAAGCAACCGAAGCAGCACGTCGTTATGACCATCAAACACCATTGTCATGATCGGGGTTTTCCTTTCATATGATGGTGCAGATAGGGCGGAAGTATCTTTGCTTGACGAAACGCATCTGCCTCTCCTCTAAGCATAAGCAAATCTCCTCTTAGACCCATCAGAAAAGGATACCATTCCTGCGCTAAAGGGGATTTCCAGCGCCACAACAATTCATCCAAGGCATCAAGCATAGTAGCGGTATGGTGAAGGCTTAGAGGCGCTGTCTCACCAGAGGGGAAGGGAGGATGACTAAAACTATGTTTGATCTGATCAAAGGCATCAGGGACACCATGGGTTTGTAAAGCCGCTTTATAGCCAGCACTGTTATCACCGGCCGCCATCATTGTTAATAACAACAGATCTGTTTCGATCATGCCTGTTGGGTTAAGCATGATGCCAGCAGCACTATTAAACAGATGCTGGCGCTGGCGTCCCTCACCACCCCATTGCCCTAAAAACAAGCGGCGTGGACAATAGTCATTAGCATAAAGATTATCCCATAAAATCACTTGTGACGCAGGCAATCCCGCCTTTAGTAATTCAGTCTCAGGCAGATTGGTGTCATGCGCTACGATATGATGCCCACAATAAAAAAGCTCTGCCTGCCTGTTCCAAACCTCGGCAAACCCAGCAAGATAGCCGGGGGTCTGGGCTTCTAATTCATCAGCATAAACCCTTGGCGTTATCATGACGGGGCGGCGCAACTGTTCTGATAACAGATTGGCAAGTTTGGCATGATGTCGGCCTTCATGATGGTGCCGGCCTTGCTGATCGGGTTGTGCTGGTGGGATATCGTCTAGCAACAGGCATGGCATGACATGATCATCCGCCGCCAGTAATTCTAATTTTTCCGCTAGGACAGCGATATCGGCATTGTTTGGATTATCATCATCAAGATTAAGATCAAGCCCGGGGGCTAATCCGGCAATTACCGTAATTCCCTGATCACGGGCAGCGGTAACAAAATCATGCCATTCGGGCCACCATGATTTGGGATAAGGTTGCCGCCAGTTAAAACGGTGATAGGGATCATCCTTCGGAGCATAAAAATAACTATTCATACCAAGATGTTTTAGTTGTTTTAAGATGCGCCCGCGTTCAGCAAAAGACAGCAAACGGCCGTAATATCCCTCAATGTAACCGTAATATGAACCTGTTGCTGGCATCCTCGCCCCTCTCTATTCCAACTGATTCTAACCCTAACCTGATCAATTGAAAAGATATGGTTTTATGCCAGATTTGGTTTGATTTCTAAGTTAACTTT
>JAQCJL010000126.1 GCA_027593125.1 Pseudomonadota bacterium
AAGAAGATGGGATTTTTTCTTAGCCCAGAGTTGTGCTCTCTCTGACCCTACCACACCTATGGCCTCACCAAGATCTGTTAAACGCTGATCAGCATTATCAGCGCGCAACAACAATCGATATTCTGCTCTTGAGGTAAACATGCGGTAAGGTTCAGGTGCCCCGCGAGTGATCAAATCGTCAATCATCACCCCAGTATAGGCGGTCGCTCGATCTAGCACATAAGGGTCATTGCTTCCTGATGCTGTCAGAGCAGCGTTAATTCCAGCCATTAATCCTTGTGCCCCTGCCTCTTCATATCCTGTTGTGCCATTAATCTGGCCCGCTAAATACAGTCCTGGCAAGGCTTTCAGGGCTAAACCGCGCGTTAACCCCCTTGGATCAAGATAATCATATTCAATGGCATAACCATATCTGATGATCCGGGCGTGTTCTAACCCCTCCATTGAGGCAATCATTGCCTCTTGGACATTACGCGGCAGGCTTGTAGAAATGCCATTTGGATAAACCGTTTTATCTTCTAATCCTTCGGGTTCTAAAAACACCTGATGCGACTGGCGATCCTTAAAACGCACCACTTTGTCTTCAATAGAAGGACAATAACGTGGGCCTTGGCCCTCAATTTGCCCTGAATACACGGCTGAGAGATGGATAGACTCGCTAATGATCCGGTGGGTTTCCGCATTGGTTCGGGTGATCCCACACGCAATTTGCGGCACCGTGATCGTATCTGTCATCGTGGAAAATGGGACAGGCGGATCATCCGCAGGCTGACTTTCCAGACGATCCCACGCGATGGTTGTCCCATCTAGCCGCGCTGGTGTTCCTGTTTTTAACCTGCCAATAGAAAGCCCAAGTTGAGGATCACGCAAGCGTTGCGCCAGTTTCTGTGATGGTGCCTCACCAAAACGGCCAGCCGGGCTTCGTTCCGACCCCAGATGAATAATGCCGCCTAAAAATGTCCCTGTGGTCAAAACGGCAGCTGGAGCATGATACGACACACCATCTTCGGTAATAAATCCGGAAAAACGGCCATCGGTAATGATCACATCACCCACCATAGCCTCAATGACGGTTAATCCATGGGTATCATCAAGCAATTGTTGAATAGCGGATTTATAAAGCGCACGATCAGCCTGCGCTCGTGGCCCTTGCACAGCCGCACCGCGTGACCGGTTGAGCATGCGAAATTGAATCCCTGAAGCATCAATCGCTTTTGCCATTAATCCATCAAGTGCATCAATCTCACGCACCAGATGGCCCTTACCAAGGCCGCCAATTGCTGGATTGCATGACATTTCACCGATCATATCCCGTCGCATGGTCAGCAGAGCAACTTTTGCACCCATGCGCGCTGCGGCCGCTGCGGCTTCAACCCCAGCATGACCACCGCCAACCACAAGTACATCAAATGCATTCATATTCATGAAACCCTGTTACAACTGAAAACCGGGCTAAACTTACGCTTTTGCCCTATCAGGGTCAAGCGTTGATGGTGCCATCTAACCCGTTATTGTTTCATGTGAAACATTATATTATTGTTATATTTCAATAACTTACTATTTTCCAATACAGAATGAACTAAATAAGTCATCAAGAATATCTTCCACATCAATATGACCAGAAATACGCCCTAATGCCGTCGCAGCATGGCGCAAATCTTCTGCCAGAAGCTCCGGATGAAGCCGCAAATCCACCTTTTGTGCTTGGCCAAGGCTGTCATGACACGCGGTAAGGGCTTGGCGGTGCCTATAGCGGCTGATCATCGCCGCCTCATTGGTATCGCCAACGAGCTCTGCCATCATGGGCTTGATCGCATCATACCATTCATCTAACCCCTCACCCGTCTTAGCAGCAATCGAAATCCAGTCCTCGGGCTGATCAGGTGTAAAATCTGTGGGGGAATCCAGATTTGCTTCTGGATCCATCAGCAAATCACGTTTGGTGATCACAGGCATTACTAATGGCCGAGATGCTGTCACCTCAAGGCCTACCTCATCCATCAACGCCAATTTGACCACCTCTTTGTTAGGTTCCCTCGCGTCGATCAGAATAACGACAATATCAGCCTCTCTGGCCGTCTCTGCCGCGCGGCGTATCCCCTCTTTTTCAACATCACTATCAGATATCCGCAAACCCGCCGTATCTTTGAGATGAACAGCGTATCCAGCCACATTAAGTGTTACCTGAATAATGTCACGCGTTGTTCCTGCCTCTGGCGATACAATGGCCTCAGGCCGGCCAACCAAGGCATTTAATAGCGTAGATTTCCCGGCATTGGGCCGGCCAATAAGCGCAATCTTGATCCCATCACGAATAATAGCACCGCGATTAGCATCATTTAGCAATTGTCCAATATCATCACGCAACTGGCTTAAGCGGATAGCAACACCATCCACCAAATCATCTGGTATCTCTTCATCTGCAAAATCTAGTGCGGTTTCAAGATTAACCATCATGCCGATCAGCTCTTGGCGCCAATGATTAGTGGTTTGGCTTAGCGGTTTATCAAGCCTTGCCATCGCTTGCCGATGTTGTGCAATGGTATCTGCATCAATGATGTCTGCCAATGCCTCTGTTTGATCCAAGGTCATCTTGCCATTAAGAAAAGCACGCCGCGTAAACTCCCCCGGGTCAGCAAGACGGCATTCCGGCAGAGCTTCTAGGGCAAGCATCAAAAAATGACCGATTTGCGGGGCACCATGCAGATGAAACTCTGCGTAGTCCTCACCCGTTGGCGTTGAAGGCGAAGGAAACCAAGCTACCATACCGCGATCAATGATATCTCCCTTGGCATCACACATCGCGGTGTATGCCATTTGCCGTGGTTCTGGCAAATGTGAACAAAGCGTTTTAACCGCAAGAGATGCTTGAGGGCCAGAAAGACGAATAATCTGAAGCGCAGCCCTGCCAGGAGGTGTTGCTAAAGCAAAAATGGTTTCGTCTTGATCACGCATACACTATGCCTCATAATTAATTTCATTCGGTTTGGCTCTTTGATTTGATCGCATCAGGCCGTGCTTTATAAAAAACACTGAGAAAAGGCCATGTTCACAAAAACAGAATCAACAGATTTTGGCTTGATTACCATGACTTCGGATGGTGAAGCCATTACAAATCTGACTTGGGTAGAAGAAAAATCAACCCCTGATCATTCCAACATCATTCTTGATCAGGCATTTAAAGAAATCCAAGAATACGCCATGGGTAGTCGCAAAGCCTTTAATGTGCCTGTTTCCCTCAAAGGATGCAGTCCTAGCCTAAAACGTTGGCTTGAAGTGCTAAGGGCTGTGCCTTATGGCACCACGGTCAGTTATGCTGATCTAGCAAAAATGGCAAAACAGCCCAAAGCGCCACGAAGCGCGGGTTCGGCGTGCGCACGTAATCCTATCCCTATTATCTATCCCTGTCATCGGGTAACCCGAACGGGGGGGGGCTTGGCAATTTTGGGGCTATCAGGACATTGTCTCCAAAAGATCAGAGAAACCTCAACATTAAGGCAAAACTGATTGCACATGAACACACCCATCTTTAGGGGTTCATCAAAAGACACATATCGTTTTGACTATAATGGAATGGCGAAAAAAGATCATATATCTCATTTCAAACTTACAAAAATAAAAAGGAGTAACATCATGTCTGGTGGTGCATTTGGAATATGGCAATGGCTATTGGTGCCTTTTGCTATTATTTATTATCTCTGGCCGCTCTGGTTATGCCTAGCTGCTTATTTCATATACAAGGCGGCATGCAAAAAATACAGTTAAGTATATTGGTGATAGTTGTTAAATCCTGAACGGGATTTATTGGTTCATGGATTGAAAGAAGTCTTCGTTGCTTTTGGTTTGCTTGAGCTTATCAATAAGAAACTCCATGCCATCCACTTGACCCATTGGCATGAGGATACGGCGAAGTATCCACATCTTAGCCAAGGTATCTTTATCAATCAGCAATTCTTCTTTACGCGTGCCTGAACGGGTAATGTCAATTGCGGGGAAGACGCGCTTGTCAGAAAGTTTACGATCAAGAATAACCTCAGAGTTACCGGTGCCCTTAAACTCTTCAAAGATCACTTCATCCATACGGCTGCCAGTTTCGATCAAGGCTGTGGCGATAATTGTTAATGAACCGCCCTCTTCGATGTTACGGGCCGCACCAAAGAACCGCTTTGGGCGTTGCAGGGCGTTGGCATCAACACCGCCTGTTAAAACCTTACCTGAAGATGGCACGACGGTATTATAAGCTCGCGCAAGGCGCGTGATGCTATCCAATAAAATAACAACATCGCGTTTGTGCTCAACCAAACGTTTGGCTTTTTCAATTACCATATCCGTGACTTGCACGTGTCGGGTGGCAGGTTCATCAAAGGTTGAGGAAATCACCTCACCATTAACTGACCGTTGCATGTCGGTCACTTCTTCAGGACGTTCATCAATCAACAAAACGATCAAATACACTTCAGGGTGATTTGTCGAAATGGCATGAGCGATAGACTGAAGCATCATGGTCTTACCTGTTCTAGGCGGGGCCACGATCAACCCACGCTGGCCTTTACCCATAGGGGAAACCAGATCAATTACGCGGGGAATATAATCTTTACCGTCAGGAGAATAAGGCAGTTCTAAATTGAGCTTTTCTTCAGGATAAAGCGGCGTCAAGTTATCAAAGTTGATGCGTTGACGCACGGCTGTTGGATCTTCGAAATTAACCTGTTCAACCTTCAGAAGCGCAAAATAACGTTCACCTTCTTGAGGCGAACGAATTTGCCCATTAACCGTATCACCTGTGCGCAGACTAAAACGGCGCACTTGGCTTGGGGAGA
>JAQCJL010000127.1 GCA_027593125.1 Pseudomonadota bacterium
GCTAAGACAGTACTAATGACACTGCGGTCCCATCCACGTTCTGCCAGAAAACCGGCAACATAAGCGGCACCAATAAATCCAACCAAATATCCGGCGGTATAAATAGTGATAGGATGCGCCCATGTCCGCGCCTCAGCAAACACAGGGAACCAAATCCCCTCAAGGCAATAAGCCAGAACAGCTAGCACACCAAGGCGTGAGCCTAGCGCCGTGCCAACAAGCAGAACAGCAAAAGTCTGGCCTGTAATCGGAACAGGTGACATCGGAAGACGAAAAGACAGCTGCGCCATCACGGCAATAAAAAGACTTCCTGTGAGAACCAGAAAAATCTGTCGAAGCAGAGGCGTTTCTGAAAACAACCGCGGCAGAATATGACCGGATAAAGTGGGAAAATGAGTCGAGGGCATGTTCATGAGAGATTTCCTTTTTATTAAATCTTCTAGCAAATAAACACTAATCAGTGACTACCTTCTTGTAAAGATGATTTGTTTTGAACATCCTATTTGCATAATGCCCATTCAATACCACAAAAACCCTCAAAAATAGCCATTCATTGATTTTACCGAATGATCGTCTAGGATTTGCGCCATATATAAAAATAGTATAAAAATAGCGCATGATAACCCATCAATCATCATGGGTTTAAGGCAATCCTCCCTCTTACTTAGTGCCGACATCTTAATATGTTAAATGATATGTTTTCGCATCACCTGATGGCACCCCCCTTTAACGACGGCTCACCTCTTTTCTTTTGGGCTATTTGTGCCGGATCAGTTTTGCTCATGGCGATTGCCAAATCCGGTTTTGGCGGTGCGGTGGCATCATTATCTGCCCCTCTTATGCTAACGATTCTACCAGCAAGAGAAACGCTTGCTATCCTTTTGCCACTTTATCTTTTGACCGACATCTGGGCGATATGGATATGGCGTGGATTCAGTTATTGGCGGGTGCTGTTTTGGATGGTCGTGTTTGGTGTGATTGGTCAGATTTTTGGTTATGTTTTGATCAGCGTCATTAATGACGCTATGCTGAAAGCGCTTATTGGGTTGATTGCTTTGTTTATTGGCGGCCGGTATTGGTACCGCGTGAAATCCCCGGCAATCTTATCAAACCCACGTCAGCAAGCGCGCCATTTGCGTGGCCGTCTGAAATCACGAGCGGCCATTTGGTGCGGCTTATCTGGCTTTTCTTCTTTTATTTCTTTAACCGGCGGCATCCCTGTTCAGGTTTATCTTTTGCCAATGAAGATGCACCGTTATCTCGTGGTTGGGACCAGCGCATGGTATTTCTTTTCAATTAATGTGGCAAAACTGCCCTTCTTTTTCCAATTGGGTATGTTCACCTCATCCACGCTATTTATCACGGTGGTTTTGATGCCTATTATTCCGCTTGGGGTCAGCATAGGAAAATGGCTCAATCGGCGCATGACCGATAAAGGGTTTTATCATATCGCCCATATTGCGCTTATTCTTTTGGGATGCCGTCTGATTTGGGGGGTCGTGATGTCTGGATAACTTGCTTATCTATCTTGGCAAAGTTATCATCAAACCAATAGGTGATCACATAATAAAAACCAAAGGGAGACAAACATGATTGCCATTATTTTTGAAGTGTTCCCAAAAAAAGGGAAAATGGATGAATATCTGGATATTGCTGCAGAAATTCGTCCCATTGCAGAAGCCACCGAAGGATTTATCAGCGTTGAGCGGTTTCAAAGCTTAACAGATCCAGATAAGTATCTGTCCATATCATTTTTTGAAGATGAAGCTGCAGTGGATCGGTGGAGGAATGTAACCGAGCACAGAAAAGCACAGGTAAAGGGTAGAAAAGATATTTTTGATGATTATCGTATTCGTGTGGTCAAAATTCTGCGTGATTACAGTATGACTAAACGAAGCGAAGTGCCCAAAGACAGCCTTGCCAGTCATGACAGTTGATCTAAACGATCCTGTTAGAGATCAAATCGGCCTGATGCAATAAAACCGCCATTACGCCATTCAGGCTTGCCATAGGTAAAGGCCTTACCATCTGGGGTACAAACCTTGCCGCCAGCAGCACGCAGTACCGCATCACCGGCGGCAGTATCCCATTCCATGGTTGGCCCAAAACGCGGATATACATCTGCTTGCCCAGCGGCAATAAGGGCAAATTTTAACGATGAGCCAATAGAGGTCGTCTGGCTGATCCCATGTCCTGTTAGCCAATCATCCGTAGCAGCATCGCGATGGGATGCGCTGGCAACGGCAACCGCCCCTGATGGCGGAACTTCGCGCACTCTGATAGGTTCAGACGTTGTGGCTGTTCGGCAAAACGCACCCCCACCTAGATAGCCCCAGTATAGGGCTTGCTTCGCTGGGGCTAGCACCAATCCCATCACAGGAATGGATTTATATACCAGCCCAATATTAACGGTGAACGCCCCTTGATCATCAATTTTCATAAACTCTTTCGTGCCATCTAGCGGATCAACCAGAAAATACGCTTCCGTCGGGGCCAGACTGTGGCTGGCATCATGTTCTTCGGAAATCACACGAAGATCAGGGGCGAGTTCTGCCAAGGCTGGCAGAATAATAGCTTCAGCGCGGGCATCTGCAACCGTCACCGGACTGCCATCCGATTTTTCATTGGCTTCCACCCCTTTCTTATGGCCACCTGTTTTGCTGGCGTCTTTGACCGCCATAATCGCATCCCCTGCTGCATCCATAACAGGTATCAATGCCTTCGCTAACTTTGCCAGATGCGCAGGATCGGCGATATGGTCAATGGTAAAATTGATCATGAAGTGGTCTCGCTGATTTGATATTGTGATCGTGCTAACCATTCAGGCTGAATGTCAATGCCCCAACCCGGCGCATCTGTGACCGTCACCTTACCATTATTCACTTGATAAGGATCATGAACAAACAGATCATATTGCCATGGGTAATATTCTGGGCCTTCGATAGAAAACTCCAGATATTTTCCAGCCTGCGGCATGGCTCGCATCAGATGCATGGTGAAAAGCGTGACCAAGGATAAATTCGCACAATGAGGGGTAACGGGCAGATTGGCCTTGGCCGCCATATCTGCAACCTGCATGGTGCGGCAGATACCGCCAAGATACATGATATCAGGTTGCACAATATCAACCGCTGGCATTCCAATTATGCGCCGCCATTGGCGCAAATCAAAATCCTGCTCACCACCTGAAACTGCGATAGTTAGCGCCTCTGTCACCTCTGCTGTTTGCTCAAGCTCCCAATAAGGGCAAGGTTCTTCGAAATGCTCAAACCCATGATCTTCTAAGAGATGCCCGATGGCAATTGCGCGCGCCGGGGTAAAGCCAGAATTAGCATCAATTAGCAAACTTGCCTGATCACCCATGGCTTTACGAATATAAGGGATGATCGCTTCGCTTCGTCCCGGCCATTCATCGCGGTCATTTCCGCATTCTGCCCCACAGCGCACTTTGAAAGCATCAAACCCCAATTCACCCTGAAGCTTCAACAGACGCTCAGCTTCGTCTTCTGGGGTGATGTCACGGCGCATGGATGAGGCATAGGCTCTTAACTCACCAGCCTGACCGCCAAGCAATGCGGCAACAGGCTTGCCAGCCATCTTACCGCGCAAATCCCATACTGCCGTATCAAACCCAGCCAGCGCCCGGCAAAGATAGGTGCCAGGAAATTTATGTTCCCTTAATGGGATCAATTCCACTAGTTGTTCTAAGGCATCCACCCCTCGGCCTAGTGCCCATGGGGCAATCTGACGATGCAAAACCTGACAAGTGATGTCACTGTTATACGTGGACACTTGCCCCCATCCGGTCTGGCCATCTTCGGTGGTGACGCGAACAAAGCCAATCAGCGGCGTGGTAAAGGTTTCAAGCCGTATGATCCTAGGCCCGATATCATCTTCGCCAGATTCATAATAATCCACCATCGCGCCTGAAGCCGTATAGAGGCTGCTCATGCCCTTTCCTCACGGATCAGATCAACCGCGCGCCAAGCCACCATCATCGTTGGTGCATTCGTATTGGCAGAGGTTATATTAGGAAACACAGAGGCATCAGCCACTCGTAACCCCTCTATGCCAAAGACACGGAGTTTAGAATCCACGACTGCGGTTTTGGCATCACGTCCCATTCGGCATGTTCCCACTGGATGAAAAACCGTCCCTGATCTCTGACGAAAATCTTCTAGGATGTCTTCATCGCTCATGCTGTTGATATCGCTAACGAATGGCGTATCGATCAAGGTTTTAAGGCTGTTTGTCATGGTAAAATCACGGCATAACCTGCCCCCTGCTATAACGCTCTGGCAATCTTCGTTCGTGGTTAAGTATCGTGGAGAAATCAGGGGCTGATCTGCCGCATCATTTGAACGGATATGAATATGACCACGGCTAGTTGGGCGAGATTGATTAAAACCAATAATAAACCCTGGAAACGGGTCTGTGTTGACAATGCTACGTGTTCCAGATGGGGTTGTCGTATAGGTGACGGGGTTAAAATAAAGCTGCTGGTCTGGCCACATTAAGCTTGGGTTACTGCGGAAATACCCCCCACATTGATTAACAGACAAGGCCAGCGGGCCTCGCCGAGTTAAAGCATACTGGATCGCTGCCTTTATTCGTCCAGGCCAGTGATGCAAGATATTATTAAGGGTTGGTTCTGTCGCTTTAAAATAATAATTGACCCCAATATGATCTTGCAAATGTGCGCCAACATTAGGGTTGTCCACCACAGTAGGGATGCCATGTTGGGATAAGCGCTTGCCATCACCAATACCTGAGCGTTCTAAAACCAAAGGAGAAGCCACCGCACCTGC
>JAQCJL010000011.1 GCA_027593125.1 Pseudomonadota bacterium
CAAGGTTCTTGATGTCACCGCGATAGCCGATATGCGAGGCATTATTGATGAAGGAGATTATCGCCGGTTCGGCGGGGCCACCACATGGACAGACTTGATCCGTGCAGATTTGCCCCCTGCTTATGATATGCTCAAACTGGCGGCACGTGAAATAGGCTCCATTCAAATTCAAAACGCTGGAACGATTGCTGGCAATATTTGTAACGCCTCCCCTGCTGCTGATAGTGTGCCTTGTCTTCTTAACCTAGACGCTAGCGTGGAATTAACTTCATCTAAGGGCAAGCGGGTTATTCCCCTTGATCAGTTTATCTTAGGCCCGCGTAAGACAAACCGCCAAGCGGATGAGATTGTGACCGCAGTTCTTGTGCCTAAAGCTGCAGAAATTGGATGCTCTTCGTTTAGCAAATTAGGGGCACGAAAATATCTGATTATTTCTATCGCTATGACAGCAGCAAGATTAGAAGCAAATGAGGGCAAAATTACTAACGCGGCGATTAGTATCGGATCATGCAGTCCTGTTGCAAAACGCCTGACCAAGGTAGAAACATCCTTAAGCGGTGTCTCGGTTACCTCATCACTTCGTGCAGACCAAATCCTATCAAAAGAAGACATTACAAGCGTCATCGCACCCATTGATGACGCTCGTGGCACAGCAGATTACCGGATGGAAGCCGCCGCGGTGTTGGTGATAGATACCATTGATCACTGCCTTGATCAGATAAGGGCATCAGCATGAGCGATACCATAACCATTTCCATTAATGTCAATGGCAAAGCGGAACGCATCACCTGCCGTGCTGGCACTCGGTTGAGTGAAGTGTTGCGTGAAGACCTGCATCTAACAGGCACTAAAGTAGGGTGCAATGCTGGCGACTGCGGCGCATGTACCGTTCTGGTGAATGATGAACCGGTTTGCGCTTGTTTGATGACCGCAGCCAAAGCTGATGGCAACATGATTGAAACCGTCGAAGGCCTTAGCCAAGGGGAAGAGTTATCCCTATTGCAACAGTCTTTCTTGCGGCATGGGGCGGCGCAATGCGGGATTTGCACCCCAGGGATGTTGATGGCAGCAATACCGCTTTTGCGGCAAAACTCTGCCCCTACCCGACAAAACGTTGAGGATGCGTTAGGCGGCGTGTTGTGCCGCTGTACCGGGTACACTAAGATCATTGACGCCGTTATGGATGCAACAGAGCCAAAAACCAAACAACCACTGCCTGAGGCTGGGAAAGCCGTAGGGGCAAGGGTTGAACGCTTGGATGGTATTCCTAAAATCAATGGCAGCGAACATTTTGGCGCGGATGCTTGGCCTGACGATGCGCTTTATGTTCGGGTGCTTCGTTCACCCTATCATTATGCGGATTTCAGTATTGGCGATGTGGCTGGTTGGATGGCTGAAAAGGATGGCGTTGATCATGTTTTTCTTGCCAAAGATATTGATGGGGACAATTGCTTTGGCGTTATACCGCCGCTGGCTGACCAACCTGCGCTAGCGGAAAAAGAGGCTCGCTTTCGAGGCGAGGCCGTGGCCTTAATTGCGGGCAAGGCGGATCTTATGCCTAGGCTTGATTTATCGGACTTCCCGATCACATGGCATGAGCGGCTGGCAATGTTAGATGTTGATGCGGCTACCGCTAGTGGTGCCCCTGATATTCACGCACACCGAAAAGGGAATATTCTGATCTCTGGCGTTGTCAAACATGGCGACATTGATTCTGGCTTTGCTGAGGCGGATTATATTGCCGAAAAAAGCTTCTCAACCGGTTATGTTGAACATGCGTATATTGAACCTGAGGCTGGAGCCGCATGGATGGAAGAATGCCCTGATGGCAAAAGGCTGGTCATTGCCGCCTGCACTCAGGCTCCAATCATGGATCGCGATGATACCGCCAAAGTGCTCGGGCTGCCTTTGGAAAAATTGCGAATTATTCCCATGGCAACAGGTGGCGGTTTTGGCTCAAAGCTTGATGTTTCCGTTCAACCCTTGCTGGGATTGGTAACATTAAAAACCGGAAAACCTTGCCGCATGGTGTATAGCCGTCATGAATCGATGATCTCAACAACCAAGCGCCATCCGGGAAAAATGAAGGCCAAGATCGGCGTCCGTGCCGATGGGCGTATCACGGCAATGTCTTTTCATGGCAATTTTAATACAGGTGCCTATGCCAGTTGGGGGCCTACCGTTGCGACCCGTGTTCCTATTCATGCCTCGGGTCCTTACCGCACTCCACATTATTATGCGGTTGCAAATGCGGTACATACCAACGGTCCTGTTTCTGGGGCTTTTAGGGGTTTTGGTGTTCCCCAATCGACCATTATTCAAGAAGCGCTTTATGATGATCTGGCAGATCAATGTGGGTTAGACCGACTAGACTTCAGGCGTAAAAATGCCCTGAAAGATGGCGATGTGACCGTCTGTGGCCAATCGCTTAAGGGTGTTGGTATTGATGCCTGTCTTGAGGCACTGGAGCCATTTTGGAATCATCATTCCGCAGAAATAAAAAAGTTTAATAATGCCAATACCCGATACAAGCGCGGCATTGGTGTCTCTTCATGCTGGTACGGATGCGGCAACACAGCCTTACCCAACCCTTCAACTATCAGGCTTGGCGTTACCGTGGACGGGATTTTGGTTTTGCATCAAGGGGCAGCTGATATTGGACAAGGCGCTAACACCGTGATCCCTCAAATCTGTGCTGATGCGCTTGGCGTTCCTTTAGCGTCGATCACCATGATTAATGGGGATACGGCCCTGACACCTGATTGCGGAAAAACTTCGGCGTCGCGGCAAACATTTATCACTGGCAAAGCGGCAATGTTGGCAGGACAAGCCCTTCGTCAGCAAATTCTTCGGCTCGGAAATCTGGGCGATGAAGCCACCATTGATTTGCATCAAGGTAAGATCATCGTCAGCAATGGCGATAAGCAACAGGCTATTAATCTTGGGGAAATGGCGCCTAATACCTATGGCTATGTGTTAATGGCAGAAGAAACCTACAACCCGCCAACCGAAGAATTGGATGAAAACGGGCAAGGGAAACCTTATGCGGTTTATGGCTTTGGTGCTCATGCTGCTGTGGTAGAGGTGGATACCCATCTTGGGGTCGTTAAAGTCCGCCATATCTCAGCTGCGCATGATTTAGGCCGAGTGATTAATCCTATGCTTGCCGAAGGCCAAATTGATGGCGGTATCGCCCAAGGGCTTGGCATGGCTCTAATGGAAGAATATCTACCCGGGCGTTCCGAAAATCTGCATGATTATTTGATCCCCTCCATTGGGGATATGCCTGAAATTGAACATCACCTTATTGAGGTTACTGATCCCGAAGGTCCAATGGGGGTCAAAGGGTTGGGCGAGCATGTTTTGATCCCAACGGCACCAGCCATTCTCAATGCCATCAGCCATGCCACTGGCGGCGCAAGATTGTCAGAAACCCCTGCAACACCGCACCGAGTGCTTGCTGCTATTATGGCAATGTCATCCCAAAATAAGGCAGCAGAATGAAAAAAAATGATGAAAAAATCCGTTGTGATGCCTGCCCCGTCATGTGTTATATCGCCGAGGGGCAATCCGGTGCGTGCGATCGTTATGCCAATCATGATGGCCAAATTATTCGACTTGATCCCCTGATGATCCTAGATCGCCGGATAAAGGCTGGCGATGCCATTAAACCCTTTCTTGGGGCCGATTGGGACGGCAGCATTGGCCATGATCATGAGGTGTTTGTGACGGCCATCGGTTCTGGAACAACTTATCCAGATTACAAGCCTGCCCCGTTTATTGTTGGTCGGCATATGGACGATGCTGATTTTGTTACGGTGGTAAGTGAAGCTATTTTTTCATATTGCGGTGTGAAGATTAAAATTGATACCGACCGTCATCTTGGCCACGAAGGCGCGATTGTTCGCGCTAATGGTGAGGCGGTAGGATTAGTCATAACTAGCGAATATGGTTCACAAATGTTGTCACTGGGGGGGGTTGATCATCTCACCGGCGGCAGCAAAGCCGAAGGGCGCACTACCTGTGATACGCTCATGAAGCTATGCAACAAAGAGGCGGTTGAGCTTAGTATTGATGATGGATCAAGCGTTGTTGTGCAAGCTGGACAACCGCCAATTGTGGACGGCAAAAAGGAATATCGCATGCGTGTGGGATGCGGTTCTGCCACCATCGGGATGTTTGCCTCGCAATGGGTTGGATTAATTGATGAAGTGGTGGTAGTGGACGACCATATCACGGGTGTTGTGTCCGAACATCAGGCAGGCAAAGTGCTGGATTGGCCTGATACCGGCATCACCATTAAAGGGCGCCGTTCCACCCCTGGGCGATATTTTCAAGTTGCTAAGCCAGGTCTGGGCTGGGGCGGAACCGATCTAGAAGACCCTTTGAAAATCCTTGGTGACTGGCGTCCTGCTAAGGGGGCAAAACCTGGCTTGACCATCTTGATGGTATCCACCACAGGTGAACATTCCGCTTATTTTGTTCTGGATGAGGATTTAACCCCACAGCCACAAGAAATGCCTGCTGCGCTTAAAGCCAGCGTGGATTTAATTGCTGAAAATTGTGAACCTGCCTTATGCACGGTGATGTTCATGGGCGGGGCTGGCGGCTCACTCCGTTCTGGGGTTACGAAGAATCCCATTAAGTTAACGGAATCGGTGCAATCCCGACATACCCGGGTGACTTGCGGAGGCGTTGACGCGTATGTCTGGCCGGGTGGCGGCATCACTGTTATGGTCGATGTCTTAAAAATGCCAGACCAATCCTTTGGTTATGTGCCTACCCCTGCTCTGGTTGCGCCGCTGGAATTCACCGTTAGAAAAGAAGACTATATTGCCCTTGGCGGTCATGAAACAGCTATTAGGTCGATCAAAGATATTTTGACCACAGGGGGCGAGTACAGCAAGAAAAGCATTGCCAAGCCGCCAGCCAATAGTGATCACAACGCCTGATAAACGGCATAAAGGACACGGCATGGCAGCATCACATCCACAGGTGGCTTGGCTTCCCCCAGATCAACGTCTGCATCTTTCCCATGGGCCAACAGATTTAATCATCAAAGCCGAAGGAAAAGATGCTCATCACGCTTATCAACAAGCCATCACAGCTATGGACACCTTGCTTGAAGATTTGGTCAAGGAATTGCCAGATTTGCGTCTAAAGATATCTGCTGAAATGCCCTTTCACCATCCCGTTGCTCAACGCATGCATCGCGCCTGCCTAGGCTATGGCACGCGGTTCATCACCCCAATGGCGGCAGTGGCCGGCGCTATTGCTGATTATGTGCTTGATGCCATGATTGCGGGCAATGATTTGACCAAAGCTAGCGTCAATAATGGTGGTGATATTGCGTTTTGCTTGGCAGAAGGCCAAAAAGCGACCGCGGTTTTAGCAGATATGAATGATGCGCGTATCCATTTGCATTCCGGACACCCTTGGCGAGGCATGGCAACATCGGGGCATGGCGGCCGAAGCTTTTCGCTAGGTATTGCGGACGCTGTGTTGGTTATTGCTGATCAGGCCAGCACCGCTGATGCCGCTGCCACCATGATTGCCAGCGCGGTCCACCTGCCCAACCATCATCCTGAGGCTGATCGTATTCAAACTGCCCCTGCCTTTAGCCTTGATAGCGAGAGTGATCTTGGCAACCGTGAAGTTACCACACATGTTGGTGAGCTTAGTTTATCTGCGATTACGCAGGCGCTTGACTTGGGTGAGATAGCGGCACAAGCTGTTATATCTGATAAGCCTATTGCGGGCGCGTTGATCCGTGTCAAAGACCACATACGCATCGTTGGCTTTGATCATCATTCTGATATCATCATGTTGAAAGAGGAGAGCAAACTATGGTCGATTTCCCAATAAGAAAGACACAACTCTTTCTGGAAACTATCTATCACGAAGGTGGGCCAGCCCCTGAAACTCCGCGCCATAGGGCGGCTATGGTGGCAATTGTAAAAAACCCTTTTGCTGGACGGTATGAATCTGATTTACAATCCGCTATGGATGCCTTGAAACCCCTTGGTTTGATGATGACAGATCAGCTGATAAAGGGGCTAGGTGGGTTGTCTGGGATTGATGGCTATGGCAAAGCCGGATTAGCGGGCGAAGATGGCGAGCTAGAACACACCGCACTCTGGCATGTTCCCGGCGGTTACGCCATGCGCGAACGATTAGGTGAAGCAAAGGCGATTGTCCCATCAGCAATGAAAGTTGGTGGCCCAGGCTGTCCAATTGATATTCCGCTAGGTCATATTAATGCGGCTTATGTGCGAAGCCATTTTGACGCTATGGAGGTGCGCCTGCCTGATGCCCCGCGCCGAGGTGAGATCATGTTCTGTCTTGCCATGACCAAAGGCCCACGCATTCATGATCGCATGGGCGGCCTTACCATTGATCAAGTCAAGGGTGAAGATGGGTTGCGCTAAAAATGGCAGCGATCAGTATATCTTGAGCTAACTTTGACGTTGATATCTAGTCAACAAAGGCTCGTTCAACAACAAACTGCCCGGGTTTACTGTTTGACCCCTCGGTAAACCCAGCCAATTCAACCAGAGCCTTAACATCTTTGAGCATTGCCATCGAGCCACAAATCATCACCCTGTCTTCTTCTGGATTAAGGGCAGCAATGCCTAAACGCTGATACAAGGTGCCATCATTCAGCAAAGTGGTAATCCGACCCATGAGCTCTGTCTCTTCTTGAGTCGTGCTGGTCACCAGTTCTAGCCGGTCTGCCAATTCCCCTACCAGAGGATCAGATTTCGTAGCAGAAACTGTGTTCAGCGAATACGTCAGCTCATCCTTTTGACGGCAGGTATGGGTCACGATCAGTTGATCAAACTTCTCATACGCCTCAGGGTCACGGATCAACGAAGCAAATGGCGCAAATCCCGTGCCCGTGGAAATCATCCATAATCGCTTACCCGGCAGCAAAGCATCAAGCACCAATGTTCCGGTTGGCTTTTTACGAAACCATACACAATCACCGGGTTTAATTTTTTGAAGATGTTCGGTAAGTGGCCCATCTGGCACTTTTATAGAATAAAATTCTAACGTGTCATCCCATGAAGGGCTGGCAATAGAATAGGCACGCCATACAGGTTTTTCCCCAGGCAAGCCAATCATCACAAACTCACCCGAACGAAATCGAAAACTAGCTGGTCTTGTTAATCGAAAGCGAAACAACCTATCGGTATAATGTTCCACCTCAGTAACAGTTTCAGAAAACGCCGAATCTGGGCATGGGAAAGTGTGATCATGCTCAGGGTGATCTTGCGTTGCCACAACTTTTGTCATGACGGTCTCCATCAAGTCAAAATGATATTACCACGTTGGTGTGTATTATTATTAATTTGTTTGTACACGAACAATCTAGATGGGGCAAGTCATGAAACATCATGGCATTGATAACCCCTATACATATCAGTCACCATATCAAAGCAATAAAGAAGGGGCAAAATGCCCCTTCTTTTTTTTTAAAATGTGTTTCGCTCTTAGACGACTTCGACTTGATAGCCAACTGCGTCAGGGCCACCCAACAGATCATCAAGATAGCTGAGATCGGTGAGGATACCATCTGAATTGACAATGTTCGGAATAGTCGCCTCATCACCACCAAGTACATTAATAATTGCGGCCTTATCTAACGGATCTGCGAAACTAATCGTTACAACTGGGATTGAGACACGGCCACCACCAAAAAAGACACTGTCTGCAAAATGGAAACTTAAGCCATTCAGTTCAATTTCCCCTTCACTATCGAGATCAAAATTAAGGCCAACCAGCAATTGATCATCACTCAAATCATCTGCTGTTCCCCCATTCAGATAATTAATGAAATCATCCATATCGAGAATAGCATTTGTTTCAGCGTTTGCACTCAACTTAAAGATAAAGCTGTCACGACCACGGGTAAAGTTGGTAATCATGTCACCACCATCTTCTGCGGTTTGATCGCCAATCGCATAGATAACCTGATCTTGGTCGTAACCATCTGGATCACTGCCCAAGTCAATCTTATCATCACCCAGTCCACCGATAATCAAATCGTTACGGCTACCATCAGTAATGATATCTGAACCGTCGCCAGTCTGAACTATTGATGCCTTGTCTGGTTGAGCGGCTACCGTATTGTCACTTTCTTCGGTGTTTTCTTCAAAGGTGATAGCAACGCGTGGAACAATACTAACAAAGACTTCTCTTACTTCATTTTCACCTAAGCCTTTGCCACCTTTCCCATCTTCATAGACACGGGCAACACCAATAAACTCACCACGATCTTCTTCCTTAACTGTGTAAGTCGTGCCCGTTCCAATGCTAGCAAAAGGCGTATCAAGATAGAACCAACGCCATTGTGCCTCACCAACGAGACCATCTGGATCTTCTTCTACCAGAGAGGCGGTTAATACGGTGCCAACATCGTAGGCATCAAGATCAGCATCACTTGGGGTAATCTGAATCTTCGCTGGACCTTCTTCCACATCCGTCACTTTGATCGTAACGAAGACGTCTTCGGTATTGGTGCCATCAGAAGCCTGAACCGTCAGGATGAAAGACTTATTAGCAGAAATTATGGTCTCAAAATCAAGGCCTTTCTTAAGGATGATTTGTCCGTCGCTGTTTACCTCAAAGAAGCCATCGTCGTTTCCTGCTGTGATGACATAGGAAACAACAGCTTGGGTGTCTGCATCATAGTCTAACGCCTGAACCTGACCAACAACACCGTCAACAGCAAAGTCTTCCGCTTTTGTGAAGATATACCCATCTGGCTGGCTGAAGGTAAACGGATCATCCGCACCGGTAATGGTGATGGTGATATCGGTTCTGTATTCCGTGCCATCCCCCAAAGTGTAAACAAGGGTGAAGGTCTCCGTTACCTCTTCCCCGGCCTTTAGGGCAAGGGTTTCAGGGCGGTCACGATCCAAATTATAGGTCCACGTACCGCCACGAGCCGCCGAACCACCAAGACCTGGAGAGGCAAAGAAGGTAAAGGTACCATAGGTTCCCGTCTTAATAGACAGGGCAGTGCCAGAAGCTGTCGCATCAGCAATGGAAATCGTACCAGGTGGAACGGCATCACCCTCAGGATCGACGATATTGTTAATGATTCCAGTAATGCTAAGAACCGCATCAGGGTCTTCACTCACATCCTGAATTGCCCCTGTCAGATCACCAGTAAAGACTGGATCACCTTCATCCACATTTGTTACGGTTACTGTCACTAGGACGGTATCTGTGCCGCCATTACCATCCGAAACCTGAACCGTCAGAACATATTCTGCTGGGCCAGTTTCGAAATCCACAGCACCAACTAGGGTAATAGCGCCAGTGTTGCTATCAATCGCAAACACACCATCGGCATTACCATCAGAAATCGAATAGGTCAGGGTATCGCCTGTAGTCACATCATCAGCTACAATTGTGATCACCCCATCACCAGATGAGGCATCTTCGGCAAGATTGACGGAATAGCCTTTTTCAGAAAAAGCCGTGGCACCATTAAGATAAGCCTCAAGCTCATCAAAGCTGAAACCGCGTCCAGCAACCGGACCGGCTTCGAATTCAAAGGAAATATTGTTTAGAGCTTTGACCTGAATCGATTTGGTAACGCCATCCCCAGTATCAAATCGAATGATAGTTTGTTTTGCGCCAAACGCTTCGACTGAAGAAACAGATAAGATCGTGACACCGGTTGAAAACAATAAGGTGTTATCACCAATCAAGTCTTCGATCACAAGTAGCGAAGGAGTATCAGACTGAACGACGAACACATCATTACCGCCACCACCAGTGACAGGAGCAGTATCGCCAGTCGGTGTTCCAGCACCCAGTATTATCTTATTCGCCTCTGATAGAGAACTGCCGGTGTCGGCGGCAGATTGGCGAACGCCATTTTCAACAAAATACCAACCACTAGAAAATGATTGATCTGAAGAAGTGAAATATTGGATGGTGGAAGTAGTTTCAGTCATGGTTTAGCTCCTTTTAAGACTCAGGATTCCCTCGCCGAGATCTATGTATCAAATGATTGGTTTGTATTTTCCGTCCGTATAAATTGCCCAGCGGAGGCAGTGTCATTATTTATAGCAATAACAATAATTTAAATTATTTATGCTATGATCGTTATGGAACACATACCCCTTTAAGCAAAAATCTGTTACCATCATGCCGAGTCTAAATTGGATTATGACAAGTGCGCGATTCTCAAAATTAAATCACACAAAGGTTAACAAACCGTTAACACCCGAGAAATTTTTGTGTTTTTTGAAAATCACCAGCCAGAGTTTTTGGAAAAATTGTTTTTAAATAAGGCTTAACGAGATCAACCCTGTAGCACGATGGATGATAATAAATGGGATTTGTTGCCCCATAATGATCCAGCTTGTGTTATCATCCACATGGTAATTCAACCAGATAAAGGAAACCCTTATGGCTAACGCTTCCCCCCCTATCCATTTGCATCACGATGACCTGCCCGAAGGACTTGATCTGGGCACAGTGGTGGCGATTGATACGGAAACCATGGGGCTTAATCCGCTTCGCGACCGTTTGTGTGTGGTGCAATTGTCTGCTGGTGATGGGGAAGCGCATCTGGTCAAAATCGCGCATGAGGCTAAGCCTGCCCCTCGGTTGGCGGCGCTTTTGGCAGACCCTAAGGTGGAAATCCTTTTCCATTTTGCGCGTTTTGATTTAAGTGTGCTGAGCCTTAATATCGGGCCTATTGTTGGCCCCATTTATTGTACTAAGATTGCTTCAAAATTAGCGCGGACTTATACCGATCGTCATGGGTTGGCTGATCTGGTGAGCGAGAGCCTTGGGTTTAGCTTATCAAAAGCTCAACAGTCTTCGGATTGGGGCCATGACAGCCTTAGCGATGAACAAATAGCCTATGCGGCATCTGATGTGCTTTATCTGCATCAAATCCGTGAACGGCTTGATCGGATGCTGGAACGCGAAGGGCGGATGGCAGAGGCCAGAGCCTGTTTTGATTTTCTGCCGGTGCGATGTGCCCTTGATTTGAATGGATTTGACCATTTGGATATCTTTGCCCATTCTTGATTTCTGTTTCTCGGTTCTATTGCCGAACCGCCAAGGACTTACCCCATGACCAAAGACCCCTTAAATCCACAAGACGCCATGATTGACGAAACCAAAACCCCTAGCTTTGCGCCGCGAAACATTCAGGCTGATCGCCAGTTATCCAAATCGTCAGGCAGGGGTTTGCGCTATGCTTTGCTGGCATCAGGAATGTTGGCCCTAGTGGGCGTAATCACTCTTTTGATTCAAACCCAAGAAGATGCCATCAGCTTTAAGGTCACACCGCAAGAAGCGGCAACCGATACCACGGAAAAAACGCTGACCTTAGAAGGCGTAGTCTATAAAGGGCAGACGAGCGAAGGGGAAGATTTTGTTCTTTTTGCTGATCGCACCGCCGAAAGCCCAGATGAAGACGGCAAGATCACCATGATCGCCCCTCGCGCTAAAATTGATCAACCCAATGATCAGTCCTTGACCATCCGGTCTAATGAAGGCGTTTACTTTCAACAGGTTGAGCATATCCATCTCAGTGGGCGCGTAGTGATTGTTCAACCTGAAACAGGCTATACCCTCTATACTGAGGCAGCAAGTGCCAGACTAGAAGAAGACATTATCGAAAGCCAGACCACCGTTCGGGGGTTTGGCCCCAGCAGTTCCATCACGGCCGATGGGATGAGAATTACAAATCGTGGCCGTGATGTCGTTTTTGTTGGTAATAGCGCATTAGTGCTAGAAGATATTAAATGAGTGATAATATGAGGATGTTAGGGGGTATCCCATGAAGAATATGCTGACGCTTGGTCACCGGAGGACCGCCAGTTCTGGCTTCAGGACTAACTGCATGACTAACTACAGGGCTGACTGGTTTGCCGCATGCCTAATCACCCTTATGATCGCAAGCAGCTTGCCGGGGATTACCGCCACCGCCTATGCCCAAAGCAATCCTCAAACGCTTCGGGTTGAAGCTGATCAGCAACTGGAATGGCACCGTGATGATCAGCAATATATCGCAAGGGGTAATGCGGTTTTGACCACACAAGAGATGACCTTAAAAGCCGAAACCATTACCGCTGATTATACCGATACCCCAGATAAGACTGCAGATAATAGTGCGGATAGTGAAGAGCCGCAAAACAGCAAAAACCGTATTATCAGCATCACCGGATCAGGACAGGCTGATATCATCTATCTTGATGCTCAAGGCCAAGAAACACACGGACAGGCCGAAACTATCCATTATGATCGCCAAGAGGATATTCTCACCTTAACTGGAATGCCTGCCTCAGGGGTGATCCGCGTCACCCGAGATGGCAATATCACCGAGGCCAATAACAGCATTACCTATCACCGCGCCACGGGTATCATTACAAATATTGGCGACACCGCTACCAAATTTACCGATGGACGACAGATTTTTGGCGATAAAGCGGTAACCATAACCAACCCTGAAGATGGGAAAATTATGCGCATCACAATCACTGGAAATGCTCGGATTCTTCATCCTGACACCAATGGCAGTATCCAAGAGGCTACCGGAGATCATGCAATTTATGATGCCGCCACTGACACGGTCACCGTGACGGGAAATGTGATTTTGACTGAAGCTGATAATATCCTTCAAGGGGACAAGGCCGTTATGAAAATTGGGGACGGCACAAGTGTGCTTTCATCTGATAGCGATAACAATCGGGTCAGTGGCCAATTTATCCTTGAATAGATTTTTATCAAAATTTTGATGCTCAGGCAAAAAACCCTGGACAAAAGGGTTAGGCCTCATCCTATTTTCACTATTATTTTCATTGGCATAGATAAGGTTTTACCCTATATTGGACAGCGAAGATAATACCGCACCGGATTTTAAAGAAATGACTTCGTCAAGTTTTCAGGCATCTAAGCTCAAAGTTGCGCATGACCATCAGTGGTCAGAAACCGGGCTTGTGGCCGATCATATTGGAAAATCCTATCATAAAAAACGTGTGGTGCGGAGCGTATCTCTCAAGCTTAAACGCGGTGAAGCCGTTGGCCTGCTTGGCCCAAATGGTGCTGGAAAAACCACCTGTTTTTACATGATGTCTGGTCTGATCAAGGTAGATGAAGGCCGAATTTCCCTTGATGGGATTGAAATTACATCTTTGCCCATGTATCGCAGGTCGCAACTTGGCATTGGCTATCTGCCCCAAGAATCCAGTATTTTTCATGGCTTGAGCGTTGAACAAAACATTATGGCGGTTCTTCAGATGGTTGAGGCTGATGCGGATATCCGCCTGACCATGCTGGACGAATTGCTGGATGAGTTTCATATCTCACATCTGCGTGCGGCTAATGCAATGACCCTATCAGGGGGGGAACGCCGGCGAGTTGAAATTGCAAGGGCCTTGGCCTCACGCCCTACTTTCTTGATGCTTGATGAACCGCTGGCCGGTATTGATCCGATTGCAATATCAGAGATCAAAGAATTGATCGGTCGGTTGAAATCTCATGGGTTAGGGGTTCTGATCACGGATCACAATGTGCGGGATACGCTCAGCATTGTTGACCGAAGCTATATCCTCAATGATGGAATCATCCTCAAAAGCGGAACACCCCAAGAAATTATTGATGATCCTCATGTCCAAGAAGTTTATTTGGGCCGGCATTTTTTACGTTAAATCAATAGCTTTACTTACTTATCATATTTTTTTTGGCATGCATCTTGACGACCAGAGGCATTAATACTAAAAGCCACTCATTCAATTAAAGCCGTTTATTAAAGTAATCATTATATAGTCCATTTCCATGAAAATTCGTGATCTTATCGGCCCCGATGATATTATCATTCGGAACAAAGCCGAAAGCAAAAAACAAATCCTTCAGGACATGGTCGGCCTTATCGCCAGTCGCCAGATTGCCCTTGATGAACGCCATGCGACTGAGCTCTTGCTTGAACGCGAAAAGCTAGGCAGCACAGGTCTTGGTGATGGTGTGGCTATCCCTCATGCGCGTTGTGATTTTCCAGCAAATTGCGACCGCGGTGTTGCTGTATTGCTGATGAAACTTAACACACCCGTTGATTTTGAAGCCAATGATGATGCCCCTGTTGATATCATTTGCATGCTCATTGCCTCCCAGAATTGCGGCACCTCGCATCTGACCACTCTTGCCGCTATGTCACGGTTTATCCGTGATGAATCATCGGCCAGAATGATACGCCAAGCCAGTAGCCCAACCATGATATGGCAAGCGCTTAATGACCCTAGGCAATCTTCTGCGGCCTAACTGCCTATCTCATCACATCTTGCCACAGCCCTGAACCTGCTGCATAATCATATCAGCTAATCAGGTTTCTTATGACTTTATCCCATCCCTCGCGGCCAGTTACCGAAAATATGATTGGCATTTCCTATATGCTGATGTCGGTGCTTGCTGGCTTAATTACTGCCTCAGTGGTAAAATTATTTTCAGCTGAAATGGCGACCTTATCTATTTTATCGGTACGGTTTGTGTTTTGCATGCCATTATTGGTGATCTTTGGTCTTCTCATTCGCGGGACAGATTTATGGCAGGTAAACCGCTGGGATATGCTGGCGGTGCGTATCTTTGTCGGGCATTTGGGAATCATATTCTGGTTTATGTCTGTGCGCACAACGACACTGGGTCAGGCCACGGCTTTATTTCAATCTTCTGCTATTTTTGTCACCATCCTTGCTCCTTTTTTCCTGAAGGAAAAGGTTGGGATCTATCGTGGCACAGCGGTGGTGTGTGGTCTCATTGGTATCTTTATGATTACCAATCCGTTTTCTGGGGCGCTTAGCGTAGGGGCGTTTTGGGGAATTCTATCAGCATTATCTGGCGCTATTCTTGTCATCACCTTACGTAAACTGGGAAAATCCGATACCCCTATCACCGTGGCCTTATGGCATAATGGGATTGGTGCTGTGATCTATCCGATTATGCTTATTTTGTTCCTTCCCACAGAGATTTATCCCTTGGTCACATCCAGTGACATGGGCATTTTTGTGATTTTTGGGATTTCTGCCAGTCTGGTGCAATTTGGCTTTGCCTCTGCCTACCGTTATGGTGAGGCCACGGTGCTGGTTCCTACCCGATATCTTTCCGTACCAGCATCAGCGCTGATTGGCTGGATCTTTTGGCAAGAAGACCCAAAATGGATTGAGGTATTGGGCATGGTTATTGTTGTTGGCAGTTGTATCTTTATTTCCATTCGCGAATATCGTCTTGGCCGTGCCAGCAAGTCTAGTGAGCCGTTTTTGCATAAAGGGTAATTGACCCCGACCGAAATGGCCTTAAATCTAGATTATCGAATGATATAAACCCTAATGTGTTGAGGTGTTTTAATGCGCGCTTTTCTTATGCTTATCGTGATGGTTGTCATGGCGGCTTCGGCTCATGCTGATGTGATTTCAGAGCGAAAGGAAAACTTTCGCGCCAATGTTAAATCGCTGAAATTAATCCAGCCTGCCATGGAACAGGGCAATATGGAAACCATCACCCAAGAAGCTGAAGCCATTGCCAATTGGGCAAAGGCAATGCCGGAGTTCTTTCCAGATGGAAGTGATATGGGCGACACCAAGGCCAGACCTGAAATATGGGAAAATTGGGATGATTTTGTTGCCAAGAGCGCCGCTAACCGTGAGGCGGCAGAGACCCTAGCATCGTTAGCAGCTGCAGGCGATTATGATGCTTTACCGGCTGCGTTTGGGGCATTGTCAAAGACGTGCGGGGACTGCCACAAACTCTATAAATACTAAAAATAAAATCGGTCGCCTAAAAAAGCTAGGCATTGCGCCCCTGACACCATCGTTAATAGCAGGATAACTCCGAACACCTGTTTGGTTCGTGATATTGGCAACGCTTGGTCATCAACCCCTCCGGTGATCATAGCAGGCGTCAGATTGATTTTTAGCCATATTCGGTAAAGGATAATGGCTAAAAGATGCAAGCCGATAACACCAAACACTACCCATTGCAGGATTTCGTGAACCTCAGTCGCAGTGTCCGAATTATTGCCAACCCAAGCCGCTAATGGCCCTTCGAACAGGATATCATTATTTGACATCGTCCCAGAGACAGCGATAGCCCCAAACACCGCCAGCATTAGCAATGTCGCCCATGCCCCCGTTGGTGCGTGACCAGGATGATGATGGCGATGACCTGACCAGCGCTCTCGCAGATAGGCTTTGAGGGATGACACCCTTAAGGGAAAGTTGAGGAAACGGGCGTGATACCCCCCGATCATCCCCCAAATAAGGCGAAACCCGATTAACCCTAATACGGCTAAACCCATTTTTTCATGCACAAACCAGTTTTCAGCCTTGCCGCTTGCGATGGCGCCGATGATAGCCAGCATCAACAACCAGTGAAACAATCGTAAGGGGAAATCCCATATTGGGGTTGAGGCTAAATATCTAGTCATAACAGCGCGATAATATCACAGAAAAATAGCTAGACAAGATTAGCGTCCAAGATCTGCCTTAAGCGGGGAAGGAATTTGTTTTTACCCCTGCTCTGCTTTATAATCAGGGTCTTAATGCACCCCTTCAAAAAAAGGGTGCTAAAAATAAGGGGGGATGATGATTAATCCAGCAACAGCAGATCGCATGACTGAAACCCTGATGGGGTCTGATGGGGCTTTGCATCATCTGTCGCGGTGTGATGATGATATCGCCAATGCTCTCGCACAGTATGGCCCGCCACCTGATCGTACTATGCCACAGGGATTTACCACGCTAATCCGAACGATTATCGGTCAACAAATCTCACGCCATGCCGCCACATCAGTTTGGCAAAAGATGGTTTTAGCAGGGTTAGAGGACCCTCAAGCCATTCATCATGCTGGGGTTGATATCTTAAAGGGGCATGGGCTATCCAAACAGAAGGCTGAATATATCCACGGCATTGCATTGGCAGTTACGAGTGGTGATCTCAATTTTGATGACCTTGCCACAATGCCTGGGGATGAGGTGTCAGCAGTATTAACCCGACTACGCGGTGTTGGTGATTGGACAGCTGATAATTATCGCCTCTTTGCTTTATTGGATATGGATGCGTGGCCTTACAATGACCTGGCCCTTCAAGAAGGCATGAAAATCCTTAAATTATTGGATCATCGCCCTAATGCAAAAAAGATGCAGGAAATGGCTGAACATTGGCGGCCTTGGCGCGGCGCAGGCGCATTAATGCTTTGGCATATCTATGCGAAACATCGCCAAGACGCCTCACCTGCCAGCATCTGATGTGATCAAAAAAGCGATGGCTGAACAGCAGGAGCAGGGCCATCATAAGGGGCAATCAGCCCAGCATGATTAACCTTATTATTTCCTACCTCAGGTGGGGCAGGATGCCAGTTGAATTGTTCCGCCTCAGCCGGAATAGTCATCTCCTCTATCGCAGACGGTGATAGATTAGGGTTAAGCCAACGCTCTAATACTGATTGATCAATGACCAATGGGGCCCGATGATGAAGTTGAGCCAAATCGCCCTCTGCTGTGGTTGTCACAATGACGCAACGTGGCGTCTCCCCTGCCCAATATAGCCCACCAAAGATCATCGGCGCCTCATCACGCCGCGAAATATAATAAGGCTGTTTCGGGGCTTTCCATTCATACCACCCACTTGCCAGCACCGCACAGCGTCTGGCAAGGGCAGCCTCACGGAATGTTTGCTTTTCCTGCATGGTTTCGCCGCGAGCATTAATCAGCAACCCCTTTCCCATGGGTGAAGCCAAACCCCAATGCATGACGCCGCCAACCTGACCAGATGGGTTAGCGGTAATGGTCTGAACATGCACCCCCGGGGTGATGTTATAGGCTGGTAGAGGCTGACTATTCGAAAGCGGGATAGCCGTTTTGAAAATGGTCGTTAGCTCACTTGCCGTAAACCGATTAGCAAAGCGTCCACACATGATGCTGATCCCTATCTTTGTTCAATCGTCATGCTTATTATGAGAAATTATCCTAACGACATCCATCACAACTAGCAAATACGCACCCTTGCCGTGGCCTAGCCCTTGCCTTAACCAACGGATAAAGGTTGCCCTATCCTTCGCATTTATGCCAAAACTAAATCTTTGTTATCTGGCTTTTTCTGGGTCAGAACGATAATAGCAATATGAAACCTAATCTGATGCCTGATTTATCAATGAAACAACAACTGATCCAGCCAGTTGAAGAATTGGCCTTTATGGCAGGACAGCGTATTCTTGAAATTAGAAAGGCTGGGCCACGCCAACTGATCAAGCCGGATGGCAGTCCTGTTTCAGATGCGGATCTGGCGGCTGATGCTTTGATCAGTTCTGGCCTTAATCAGTTGACCCAAGATTGGCCTGTGATTACCGAAGAAGACTGGGATGAAAGCCGCGACAACATCACATCCGAATCTTACTGGTGTGTTGACCCTCTTGATGGCACTAAAGGCTTTCTTAATGGTGGTAAAGATTTCACTGTCAATATTGCTCTTATTCATGGCGATTATCCTGTTTTAGGTGTAATTTTTGCGCCTGCCCGAAAAACCCTCTGGGCCACTGATGGGGATCAGGTTTGGCGGCGTGATTTCAGCAATGACGCGCAAAGCGTAAGCGATACGCCCCCAATTCCTATTCAGACACGGCCTTGCCCTATTCGCCGCCCAACTGTCATTACCACTATGGCCAAGTACAGCCAGACCTTGACTCATTGGCTTGATCATCTTGCACCAGCAGAAACCATTTCCGTCGGATCATCGCTTAAGTTTTGTTATCTGGCAGAAGGCAAAGCTGATCTATATCCTCGCATCGGCCCTACCATGGAATGGGATACCGCAGCAGGGCAAGCTATCCTTGAGGCAGCAGGCGGCAAAATGATTGATAACGAGGGAAACCGTTTTTCGTATGGCAAGCCCGGGCGTTTGAATGCGCGTTTTGCCGCCATGGGGGATATGGGTCATCATGCCAATATTCCGCATAACTGGTATCCACCATCATCTGAGGCACCCCAAGAGGGAGGCCATAAATCATGACATTAAATCTAACACGCATTCAGCCATTGGATGATGACAGCATTTCCGCCGCCGTTACCCTGTGGCAACAAGGGCATTTGGTCGCGTTCGGCACAGAAACCGTTTATGGGCTTGGGGCAGACGCAGGCAACGCCCTTGCCGTAACCCATATTTTTAAGACTAAAAACCGCCCAGAGTTTAATCCCCTGATCAGCCATCTTCCCGATCAAGACAGTGCTTTTGGATTAGCCATGCGCACCACTTTAGCAGAACAATTGGCTGAGGCCTTTTGGCCCGGCCCAATGACGCTAGTGTTAAATCGGCAAGACCACGGACAAATTGCTGATCTGGTGACGGCAGGGCTGGATAGTCTGGCTTTACGTGTTCCCGGACATGCTGGGGCTAGGGAACTGCTCAAAGCTGTTGGCACCCCCATTGCCGCACCATCTGCTAACTCATCCGGCAGGTTAAGCCCGACCACGGCTGATCATGTAGCAGATAGTTTTCATCATCATTCAGAACCAAGGCTGATTATTGATACCGGGCCATGCCAAAAGGGACTGGAATCCACCATTATTGATGCTCGCGGTGAAGCGCCAATTCTATTGCGACCAGGAAGTGTCACAGCTGATATGATCAAGGATGTGACCGGATATCTTCCTTTATTGCCTGAACACAAAAACCCGCCGCAGCTTCTTTCCCCGGGCCAATTAGCCAGCCATTATGCCCCACGCGCCCAGCTTCGGCTTAATGCCACAACAATCCACGAGGGTGAGGCATGGCTTGGCTTCGGAACAGATCCTATCTTGCCGCCTGATACTCCTGCTGCGAATCTTAGCCCTGATGGAAATCTGGACGAAGCCGCAAGCCAATTTTTTTCACTGTTGCACCAACTTGACGCAACGGGGGTAAAAACCATTGCCGTTGCCGCTATTCCAGAAACCGGATTGGGCGTTGCCATCCATGATCGCCTTTGCCGCGCCGCCGCGCCGCGCCCTTAAGGAAAGGGTTCATTATCTTGCCGATGATATGGTATTTGTACTAACCTGATTTTTATTCATAGAAGGAGCCATCCATGCCACTTGATCAGACGCCAATCATTGACGCCCTGATCCAAATTGTTGGTGAAGCTTATCTTATTCAAAATGAACAGGATAAGGCCAGATATCTGATGGACTGGCGTAAGCAATATAACGGCAACTCCATGGCCGTGGTCAAACCAGCAACCACGGCAGAAGTTAGCGCCATTTTAAAACTCGCTGATGAACAAAATATCGCGATCATTCCGCAAGGGGGGAATACTGGACTTTGTGGTGGGGCAACCCCCGATCAAGGTGAGCATAATCTGGTGATTAGCACAGAAAGAATGAAAACCATCCGCGAAGTGGATACCTCATCCCAGACGATTACGGTCGAAGCTGGATGCATACTTGATCATATCAAATCAGCAGCAGATGAACATGGTTTGCTATTTCCCCTTGATTTGGGGGCACGCGGCACCTGTCAGATTGGCGGCAATCTCTCAACTAATGCAGGCGGGCTTAATGTCATTCGGTATGGCAATACCCGAGAGCTAACACTCGGCATTGAGGTTGTGCTTATGGGTGGCAAAGTGCTTTCCCTTTTATCCAAACTGAAGAAAGATAACACAGGCTATGATCTGAAAGATCTGTTTATCGGGGCCGAAGGCACATTAGGGGTGATCACTGCCGCGACCCTTAAACTTTTCCCTAAACCTATAGCAACAACCACTGGTTTTGCCGCTATGCGTGATATCGATGCGGCAATCAGCTTGCTTCATCGGTGCCAAGCGGCAAGTGGCGGAAATGTTATTGCCTTTGAATTGATGCCAAAAACCATCATTGAAAATGTTCGGCATTTCTATCCTGATACGCCTTTGCCGATATCGGACATCCCGCGATTTTCGGCATTGATTGAAATCGCCTCAACCGCAGAAGATTCGGGCACCCCCGATCATGAGGGCACCATGCCTTTAGAAAAAAACCTGACTGAGGTGTTAGCCAAAGCCATAGAAGACGGGCTAGTGTTAGATGCAACGATTGCTAGAAATCTGACCCAGCGAAACACCATCTGGCAAATTCGGGAATTGACACCTGAGTCTGAAATTAAGGCTGGTAAAGCTTATAAATCTGATATCTCAATTCCTCTTAAGCATATGTCCGCTTTTTATGATGAAGCTGAAAAAGCAGCAACCGCAATCATGCCTGGTATACGGATTTTTGGTTTTGGTCACCTTGGGGACGGAAACCTTCATTATAATTTGAGCGAACCTCAAGAAAAACGGTCTGATTTTTTGGAATATTATCCTGCCTTTGATGAAATGATGAAAACCTTGGTTATGAAATATGAAGGCTCAATTAGCGCAGAACATGGCATTGGTCAGAAAAAGCGTGATGTGTTTATTAGCACCAAAGATCCTGTGGCGCTTGAAGTCATGCGCAGTATCAAAGCGGCGCTTGACCCAAAGCATTTAATGAACCCGGGCAAAGTGGTTTAAGAAAGGCTGCATCAACATGAGACAGACACAAGAGATTCCAAATGTCATCCATTTCTGGTTTGAGGAAACTGATCCTAAACAATGGTTTATCAAGGATGAAGCATTTGACCAGTTGATCAAAGATCGCTTTGAGTCTCTGGTCACATCTGCGCTTTCGGGACAATTAGACAGTTGGTCTGAAACCCCTCAAGGCAATCTGGCTCTGATATTGTTGCTTGATCAAATGACCAGAAACATCTATCGCAACCATCCGATGAGTTTTGCTGGGGATGACATGGCTTTGGCCTTTTGCCTCAAAGGTGTAAAGCGAGATGACATGAAGGTTTTACCAGAGGCGCATATCCGCTTTCTTTTGATGCCCATGATGCACGCCGAAGACCTTACTGTTCAGGATAATTCCCTGCCTTTATTTCAGTCATATTGTGATGACCAGACTTATGATTACGCGGTTCGCCATCGCGACATTATCGCCCGATTTGGCCATTTTCCCCATCGCAATGCCATTCTTGGACGCCCCTCCACCGATGAAGAGATTGCATTTTTAAAAGAGCCAAACTCTTCCTTTTAGGCGCTTAGGCTCTTTAGGCGATTAAGCACATCGTCTGGCTGAACCATATCTATCTGCTCCGAACGAACCCAGCCAGCTTTATTCCCAACTGGGGCAGACATCAAAGGATCAGTATCTTTCCCCATGACCATAACCGTTGGCGCATCCATTCTTGCCGCCAGAAAGACTGGACCGGTATCATTGCCTATCACAGCCGCCGCCCCGCGAAACAGCTGACACAGCTGATCAATAGTTGTCTGGCCAAGGATTGAGATAATCTGCGGCAGGATCTTTTTAATATCATCTGCTGCCGCCGCATCATATTTTGTGCCAACAAGAACTGGTGTGATCCCTTGGTCCATAAGAGCCGTTGCCACTGCAGCATAACCAGAGGCAGACCATCGCTTAGAAGGTTTGGCTGGTGAGCATCCAGGCAAAAGAATAGCGTAAGGTTTTGGCAGGCTTAAATCTGCTATCAGGCTTTTGCCGCCCCCAAGCCAATCCAGATTAGCAGTCACAGGTTTGACACCGCCTAAACCCGCTGTCATCAGCATCCTGTCGCGATTATTGACGCCTTCAAAATTGGGAATAGGGTGACTAGCCCCCTTAGCCGCCCCCATAAACTCTACCCCTGTTGAGGAAATAAAATATTTGAAATAGCGGCTAGTGCGCCCAGAGCATTGGAAATCATAAATCCGCGACCAGCCGGAGCGAAAAATGCGGCGCATCCTCAACCATGTGCTAATCCGGAAAACTGACGCCCGATCATCGATTAACACTTCATCAAAATAAGGCGAAGCTGATAACAACCCAGCAAAAGGCGGCGAGGTTAGGACTGCTAAATGATCAGATTTATGGGCTGCCCGAAGACTGGCAAAAGCATCCATCGCTTGCACCATATCCCCTAGCGCCCCGTGCTTAATGACTAATACACACTTATCCGATTTGGTTTGATCAGGGGATATGCTCATGATGCCTCACCTTTATCATCATGTGATCTTTGATCATAATCCATTGCCGCTTTCCGTGCGTCATCAAGATGTGATGCCATGTCCGCGATAGCAAATGGATAATCTGCCCATGCTTTGTTCTGCCATGATTTGCGCCATACCGCATCCCCCAGCATCCGTTCAAGGGCGTCAGCTAATTCATCGGTATCCCCCTGGTCAAGAATAACGGCCCTACCCTCCGCGTATTCGGGAATACCGCCGCGTCTGGTGGTAATCAAGGCGGCGCCTGTGGCAAGCGCCTCTACCACCACCCTTCCGGCAGGTTCTTGCCATTGCGAGGGGGCAAGAATAATGGCTGAGGCGCTTTGAAGCTGTTTTGTTTCCGTTCGGCTTATAAACCCGGTCATGTCTGATTGGTGACGGATAGGGGCAAGCGCATCAGCAACTTTCTGTTCATATTGAGATGGATTGGCGTCTTCAAATCTTTTGGCGCCAATAAACTTGACCTGCCAATCTGGATATTTTGGCAAAACCTTTGCCATGGCTTGAGCGGCCTCAAGCATGCCTTTTTCTGGCACCATACGGCCAATAATCGTGATCAGTTTGTCTTTTTGAGGCGGTGTTGTCGCCGCGCGATCTACCGCGATAGGAATGATCTTTATCTTAGAGATCTCAGCCTTGCTCGCACCAACCCCATCAAGAAAGCAAGATTTGAGATAATCTGACACACAAAAAATAACCGCCATTCGTTGCAAAAGCCCATGCCGCTTAGCTGGAGTATCACTGCCTTTCATCTCTCTTGGGTCATTATGCAGATAAAGACCAATTTTAAGGTCAGGGCGTTTTCTAGCGAGATACGATGCCACCTGACATCTGCCATGAACCTCAAGCAAATCTGCGGCACCATGCCGGCGGATAAAATCCAGATACCCTTTGGCTAGTCCTATATTTTTACCAAATATCAACGCATGTCTGGTTTTAAGACCTTGATAACGCGCGCCGCCAAGATATGGGCCAGATAAAGTTCTACCAAAAATCAAACTGGTATTCGCATAACGGCTCTGGACAAAGCCATCTTCCACATTGAGCGCAACAGCACCAGCGTTGGCTTGGGTATACTGTTCTTTATAAGGCAAAAGGCTGTGAATCATCGCTGATGTGACCTTATCGCAAGCCAGAATGATACCTGGCAATCATGTCCTCATAATTGGTAATAAGGCGTGAGGTGACGGATTCCCTCTCAAACAGCTCCTCATAGGTTTGCTTGCCATGTTTTATAAGCCGATTGCCGAGTGCTGGATCAATGGCAAGCCGACCAAGATTATCAACTAGCATATCAAGATCATCAATATCCGATAATAACCCGTCTTTTTCATGGGTCACATATTGCTTTGCCCCATCCGCACGCGTTGCCACTAAGGGGACACCAGCAAACCATGCTTCGGCAATTACCGTCCCAAATGGCTCATAGCGTGATGGCAACACACAAATATCCGCAATATTTAATAACGCGGCGCGATCATGGCGCCAACCTGCAAAGCAAACCCGATCAGCAACCCCTAATTGATCAGCCTGACGCTGATATTTTTCCAAATCAGGACCATCACCAGCCATCAAAAACACCATATCTGGCAGCTGAGCCGCTGCCTCAAGCAACAGATCAACGCCTTTCTTCCAGTGCATCCGTGATAGCAACAAGACGAGAGGTTTATTCTCTGGCAGGCCGAAATCAGAACGGCGAACTGGTGGGTCAGCCGCTAATGTGCCGAAGGTATGCCCTAAATAGGCACGGTCTGGCTTTCCACTTGCCTCACCAATATGGCGGACAATGTCACGAGTCACACCCATATAAAAATTACAGTTCCTGTAGTTTTTAAGGTCATAATACCCCCCAAACCAACCCAACACAGGTTGCGATAAATCTGATGGCACAAAGGATGATGCACGGTTCATCCAACAATGCACCAAATCAGGGGTTTCAGCCCTAATAATAGATCGGATTTTCCGTTGCTGTGGATATTTCCACCATCGCTGAAACCCCATGGGATAATGCGTGATACCGCGTTCAGCAAATGCAGAAACAACATGCTGATGCGGCCGCGAGATCACGGTCTGTTTGATGCCTCGTTCATGCAAAGCTTTCACCATATCCAGACAGAAGGTTTCTGCCCCTCCGGTGCCAGCGCCGGCAATGATATGACAAATATTGAGAGATGATGATTGAACTTTAGTCACTTTATAACTGCTTGCCCATTATGGTAGATTGCCTCAAATTAAGAGTCTGATATAACATATATGACAAACGAAATGCCATTAACCATTTTATAACCCGTTTTGATTTTATTCTAACTAAGGTTTTCATGCTTAACACCCCCCCATATTCCTCTGCTTTCCGGTTCTGGCTAATCTGTTTTTGCGCTCTTGGCCTGTTGTTATGGGCAAATCTGCTTATCCCGAAAAACGCGCACGCTCAAGAAACAGGAACCCCCATTGATTTTTCTGCTGACAGCATTGAAACCAATCAAGAAACTGGGATTTTCGTGGCCAGAGGCAATGTGGTATTTTCGCAAGGCATAATGTCACTTAAGGCTGATACGGTTGAGTATAACCGCCAAAATGGACAAGCAATAGCGCTTGGGAATGTGGTGTTTACAGACCACGATGGCAACATTCATTTCAGTGATCAAATGCAAATGAATGATCAGTTTACCCGAGCCTTTGCCGAACCCGTAATTAGCCGCTTGGCGGATCAATCATGGATGGCTGGACAAACCGGGGAATATGTCAAAGATGACTATACCGTCTATGATAATGCTACCTATACGCCTTGTGATTGCGACTATGCGGATGGTGAAGTGCCAATCTGGCAAATTGATTCATCAAAATCCTGGCATGATCCTAACTCTAAAACAGTCTATCACCGCAATTTACAAATGAAAATATTGCGTATGCCAGTGCTTTATTTCCCTTTTCTATCGCATCCTGACTGGACGGTGCGGCGGCGTTCTGGCTTGCTCTACCCTAGCCTATCCTATTCTTCTGATCATGGGATCAAATATATCCAGAGCTATTACCATGTTATTGATGATACTAGCGATGTAGAAATCCGGCCTTATGTTTTTAAGAACACCGGTATCTTGACCAATGTGCGTTATCGCAAATTATGGGATCAGAGCGATGTTCATATCAATTTGACTGGAGGACCAGTCGAAACCTTTAACAATAGCAATCAAAATGTTCTGGCTGGATCAGTTCAAGTCAACACCTTGATTGGTGAGCGTTGGGTGACAACGGCGGATATAAATCGCACCTCACAAGATACATTTATGCGCCGTTATGGCATTGATGATGCCACCAGACTCAAAACCACCTTCCGGTCTGAAAATATTGGAAAAACAACTTACAGCCGCGTAGAGAGCTATGATATCCAAGGCCTGGCGAGCACCGAAACCACTGAAAAAGAGCCTACTGTTCTGCCTTCGGTGTTTCATGAACGCTATCTTGCTAGCCCACGACATAACATGGCAACTCGGCTTCGGTTTAATGCTAGCCAAGTTGATAATGATGAAGATTATGATATCAACCGCTGGTCAGGTGAGCTTTATACCTTTGAGGAATTCCCAACATCTGTCGGTCAGTTCAGTCTGGAAAGCCGGGCAGCATTACAATATCATATGATTGAGCATAGCCCCGATAGCACCACCTATACAGGGGAATTAGGACAGGCCAGCGGCACGATTGGCCTTGGCTGGTCACAGCCATTCACCACAATGGTTGGCAGCTCCACTGCCCTTATTCAACCTAAACTTAAGCTGATTAGCATCAAGGCCACCGACCGTACGGACAGCATTCCCAATCGTGACGCGGCAGATTTCCATCTGGATGAGGCCAATTTATTTCTTTTGCATCGTTATCAGGGGCAGGATTATATCAAAACGGGAACTCATATGGCTGGCGGTATCAGCGCAAATATGATGAAAACGCCAGTTGGCAATATGTCGGGCTTCCTTGGGGCATCTTATCGCGTATCAGGCGATGTCCAATCGGGGTTAAATGCCACCAATGATCAAAAGCGGCTTTCTGATATTCTTGCCAACATCCGCATGCAGCCAACAGACAACCTAAGCTTAAGCTTTACTGGCCGCTTTAACCCTGATGATTTTTATCTGAATGAGTCTCGGTCAACATTAGCATGGAGCCAACCTGGCACATCCTTTAGCACCACTTATACCCAGCGCTCAGAATCCTATTTTAGTGCTGCCAGCATTGTGGAAGAAAAATTGATCCTTGGGCTTAATCAGGTGATCGATGATGGGATCACACTTAACGTGCAGCAAACTTATGACCTTAGCAAT